>JBEBGU010000948.1:0-1819 GCA_040081325.1 Prosthecobacter sp. | reverse complement strand
CGGCCACGGGGCTCTTCAGCTCGTGGGTGAGCGTCTGCACGTAGTTCTCCACGTATTCGCGGCCCTGGAGTTCATCGCGCATCTTTTCAAAGGCCTGGCCGAGCGTTTTCAGATCACTGCCAGGCAGTCGTGGAGCCACGGGCCGCTCGCCACGGGTGATCGCGAGCGCGTACTCAGTAAGTCTCTCCACCGGGCGTGCGGCCCACTTCGCCAGCAGATATGACGCCAGCACCATGCAGACGATGATCATGCTGATATGCCAGAGCAGCCAGCGGCGCGTCTCATCTCGAAAATGAAAAACAGCCCGTTGAGGTTTGGTCACGCTGACCACGCCGACGATGCGCGGACCATCCCGAATTGGGGCTCCCACATACATCACCGACGAATCGTCATCCTCATCATCGGTCCGTGTGGACCTTGCGCCATAACCACCCGCCAGAGTGATCCTCACATCACGTCTATCCGTGAGACTGCGACCGACTGCGGCGGGATCGGTGGAATCGAAAAGCACCCTGCCTTTGTCGTCGGTCACATAGGCATCGAGGTTGATGCGAGTTTTGGTGAGTGCATAAATCTTCGCATCAAATTCGCGCTGCTTTGCTGATGCGAATGAGGCGGCGAACCGTGTAGCATCCAGAGAACCGTTCTTGATGTCCTGCTCCAGCGCTGCTGCCAGCACATTGGCCGCATCCACCATCGGCTCTTCCACCGCTTCTAAGTATTGCCGCTCGACACGCCTGAGCACCTGATCGGTGATGAAATAAAAACCCCCTGCCGCGATGAGCACGAAGCCGAAGAGAAGACGCGCAGTCAGTGTCATGAGTCAGTCGAATTCATTTTGCCACGACGTTCCAGTCTTCAACCAGAGCGTATCCCGTGCCGCGATGTGTCTGGATTGGATCGATGTCCGGTTTCACCGCCTTCAAAGCAGCGCGCAGACTTTTGATGTGCGCGTCCACCGTCCGCTCCATCGCCGCCTCCGGTTCATCAGAGCCGTGGTCCATGAGTTGCGAGCGCGTGAAGACACGCCCCGGATGCGCCGCCAGTGCTTTGAGAAGTCGGAACTCATAGCGCGGCAATTGAAGTGTCTTGCCGAAGTAGCGCACGACGCACCGCTCAACATCCACCTCTAAAGGTATGGCTGCCGCTGGCTGCGCCGCCGTTTTTAAACCGCCACCCGTGCGACGCAAAACAGCCCGCACACGCGCCGTCAGTTCTCGCGGGCTGAATGGTTTGACCACATAATCGTCCGCACCGAGTTCCAGTCCGACCACGCGATCCACTTCCTGACCGCGAGCGGTGAGAAAGATGACCGGCACATTCCGCAGCGCCAGCAGTCTGCGGCACACCTCGAAACCGCTCATGTCCGGGAGGCCCACATCGAGGATCACCAGCGCCCAGTCTTCACACTCAAAGCGCAGCAGCGCCTCAGCTCCGGTGGTGCAAGCGTGCGACAGGAAGCCCTCAGACTCGAGTGCATAAATGATGTTATCCGCGATGGATGGCTCATCCTCGACCACGAGAATGCGAGAGCGTTGAGGTGCTGATGGATCTTTAAACATGAGTGAGATGCGGCGCGGGCCATGATAGCAGTTGCCGCAGTTTGTGAAGAGTTTTCATCACGCCACCGCAGCATCGGGCAGTTTCGGTGGCATGATCGCGACGGGTCGGCTGAACTTCTCCGCCCAGTTCACCTTGGCGGTCGCAATCATGAGCAGCGCGAGTGTCGCGATGGCACCGATGGTGATGGTCAGCCCCGTCAGCCCATCGAAGAAGAAGCTGTAGCTGAACAGAACCATGTAGGCGATCTGCGCCGGCA
>JBEBGU010000188.1:0-7042 GCA_040081325.1 Prosthecobacter sp. | reverse complement strand
CCCCAGGGGGCACCGCCGCCACCGCCGCCGCTGCCACTGACTCCTGGGCTGATCTACCTCTACGATCAGGCCAAGGTAAACGTGGCGGCCACCGAGGCCAATCTGGCCAGCAAGGATGAAGCGGTGCGACTCTTCCTCGTCGCCGCGCACAGTGTGCTGGAAACACCGCTGGGTAAGTCGTGGTCCCCCGAATGGGCGCTTGCCGGGTTCACCCTACAGTGGTGCGGCCTTTCCAGGCTGCATTCCCCGAGCCGTGTAGGCTAGAAAGCCCGCATCACTCTTTCCAGGCTGTCACTCTGAGGAGTGGGTGAAAACAACAGAGATGAGGCGGATGGGATCTAGATCTTGGGAGTGAGAGAGCGTGTGCTTACCTCTACAATGATCATTTCCCAGCGGTGATTTCAGGGGGATCTGAAGACAAGTGGAAAGAGTTGTCGTGTTCTCGGACAGTGATCGGATCGGCAAAGGGGATATCAAAGATTCTTCAGCACATAATCCCATATATAAAAAACAGTCCACGTGCCGCATAGTGCGAGGACAGCGTCAATTGCAGAAGGTCTAATTAATGAAGCCTTAAAGGTCATATTCTGAGCACTTATTGATTCTGTACGTAGCTCAGGGAGCCAGGAGGGCATCGTAGGCAATTGCCAAGGCAGAACTTCTTGAAGTTCTTCGGTATTTTCTTTCACTTCCCGATTTAAAAGGGCCAATCGGTGAAAAGCACCGATTGCTGCCATGAAGAGGAAGTATTCAGTATGGTAAGCTCTGTCGATCATCCAATTTGAAACAATATAGGAGATGATGAGGGTAAATAAGCACTGGCGACATCGATTCAATTCATCATCCTCTGGTTTTGCACGCAAAAGCGTGCGCACTCCGAGCCAGAGAATGCCTATGTATATGAACATCCCGGGATAACCAAGATCTGCGCCAATCTTCACGTAAGAGCTGTGAGTGGCCTTTGAGATCCATGTCTTTTCCCACTTGATGATCGCGTGAAATGATTTCCAGCCTTCTCCGGTGAAATGATTCTGCACGGAGATCTTGGCTTGATCCCAAGCCAACAATCGACCTTGGATGCCTTCGTCAGAACGCAAACTCCCCATCGACTCCATACGAGGCATCAGACTGATCGCGGCCCCTCCCCCAGCTAAGGCCGCTGAAAGCAGCAAAATTTGCACAAACTTTGACTTTCCAAAGCTGTAGGACATCACAACAGACACAAACCCGGCAACGACAGCTCCCTTTGATTGAGTTTCATAAATTGCGGAGAAGCATGACGTCGCGATTCCTACGGCAAAAATTTTTGCCCCCATATTTTTTTTCCAATAATATAGGAAGTAAGCCAGAGGAATGGCAGTGATTAAAGTGTGCCCCAAAGAGTTTGGATTATTATGCATCCATGTTCCAAGAGCCAATCTTCCCTGCATGGATTGTGTCATCGGGATTGCTCCAGTAAAATCCCATCCGATCAAACTTAGCAGCCCAAAGGCACCGAGGGTGAAAACTGCCCACATCCAAGCCTTCAAATAGGTGTGTAGTCTCGATGTTGTACTGAGTGCTTGCACCGTAACAAAATAAAAGGCAAAAAGTGGGAAAGCATCTTTAAAAGTCCCAGTTGGATCAGGAGATGTGTAAACGACATAGGCATAGTAGGCAAGCATCCCCCAGTCATGTGGGGTGCGGAAAAATTCCAATTTATAGCCAAGGGTCCGCGAGCGCTGATACATCGTGCCTATGGCAACCAGCATGATGGGAGTTACAATTCCAACACCATTCAAGGCTGGTATCCAATCCTGCGGACGGATAAAATACACCAAAAGAACAAGAACGACTGCTTTAAAATCCATGGAACTCTAGAGATCAGGCGGTTATGCTCATTTCGCAGAAGATTCCTTGTGGGCGACTAAAATAACGTTGTTCAAACACTTTCTCGCCAAGTGTACCGTGGCCGCACGCGGCAATAAAGCTAGAAAGGACTCTAAAGCCAATATTAGGCTATGGATGAAACCATGACTTGTCCTAACTTTACCTCGCCAGTATAGCTGCACTTTTTTAAATCCAGCCTCAAACAAAGCCTTTTCTATGGCCCGATAACTCCACTCTCGGAGATGAAAGGTTTGAAGTTGGAGACCAAAATATCTCGAAACATCATGTGGGCCTGAAGCCTCATGGGGTGTGCTTAGCACATAAACCCCGTTGTCCTTGAGGATTCTGGCTACTTCTGAAAGATGTACAGGAACATCGTCAGGATGCATGTGCTCCAGTACTTGATAGCTGAAGGCCACGTCAATACTCTGCTGGTTAAGAGGAGCTGAAAGACCATCGTAATGTTGCCAACGAAATTTTTCAGGCAGATCCACATCAGCTCCTGTCTGTTCGCATACCTCTAGGGCGACAACTCGACTGACAGGAAAGTCGCGCGCAACGGACTTGGCCAGAGCACCTGAACCTGCACCAAACTCAGCCAGAGAAACCCCGGGAATTAAAAAAGGTTTGAGAAGTCGAAGCTGACTTGCGACGCTCCGCAAAGAAGCTTCTTTATCTCCTGTGCGCAATGTACGTGGGTGCTGCGGCACACGTTTGTACAATTCTGAGTAGAGCTCAGAAACAAGAGTCACACGTTCCTCCCGAGTGCTATCCCGCAAACGAGTAGCGAGTTCGCGCTCGACTTCAAAGTGCTGACGTAGCTGCTCTTGTGCCTCTTGAGTGCTTGTTGGCGATGCCATATTAGATTTCATTTATCACCACCAAAAGCTCAACTCAACCTTGAGTTTCAACTAGGGCATGGTGACAAGCCTTTACCACTCTTGCCAACCTAAACAAGATGGTTCTTTATCCGATTTGAATTCATATAGAAAAAGCGCATTGTGCCTCGTAAGCGTTTACGGGCTTAACGGGAATTAAATCCTTATTTCGCATTAGCCGCATCATCACATAGGGATAAAAAGCGGCGAGTCGCAGCAGTCCATGAGTGATGTTTTTCTACCTGTCGCCTAGAGTTGAGTGCCAAAGTTTGAAGCATCTCTTGGTCTGTCACTAGATTAATGAGCACAGCAGCGAAGTCTTTAGGATCATCCGCGAGCAAAATGTCTTCGCCATGTTTGACTGACAGGCCTTCAGCGCCAATGGTGGTCGATACTACAGGAACGCCCATCGCCATAGCTTCATAAATTTTGATGCGCGTTCCACCTCCTGCTAAAAGAGGAACCGCAATTACATCACACTGGTGAACGTACGGCTGCACATCTTCCACTGTGCCTGTGACATTAATGCGTTGATCATTTGCAGCCAGATTTCGGACACTCAACGGCGGGTTTCTGCCGATAACCATGAAGTGACATTGTGGGTGCGTTTGCCAGATCTTGGGAAGGATTTCATTGGCGAAATAATGACAGGCATCAATGTTGGGCATCCAGTCCATAGAACCGAGAAATCCGATCGTAAAAGGCCTCTCGCAACTTCTAGTTGAAGAAGGCTGAAAGTTCGTCAAATCAACACCGGTTGGCACATGCCCCAAGACGTTATCAAGACCGTATTTTGAGCGCGCAATTTCCGTGTCTTCGGCTGATACGGTGATCACGCCATCAAACATTTGGCACAAGCGTTGCTCCCACCGTTCCATCCTGCAAAACTGAAGGTGAAAATACCAACGCTTCAACAATGAGGATTGACTCGAGGCTAGCCTTTTCCAGATCTGAGATTCGATGTTGTGTTGGAAAAGTAGTGTGGGTACAGAAAAATCCAATCCCACAAAATTCAAAGCGGGAGCAAGAAAGTCACAGATGACCAAATGATATCCGCCCTCTAATGACAACTCTTCTAGCTTGGTTTTCAGTCCGCTAATTCGGTATTTCTCTAAGGCATAAGGTTTCGAACTGAAAACTGTGTTCCAGACTAAATCAATCCAAAACCTGACACTATGCTTGGGAACGATACTTGTGGATATCCAAATTTTATCAGCGGCATAGGGATCTATCTTCTCTTTGGCAAGTAACGCGACATCGTCCGGCAAAAGTGAAAGATAAGTTACTTCATGCAGACGACTAATCTCAGTGAGCATGGCATGGGTTCGGCGTTTTCCCCCAGTGTCTAGTGGGAGCAATGGACCTGTTTTAACCCATAGAATGCGCATGTTAGTGTAGTGTGAGTACCTGGAAGTGTGATTGACTGGCAAACCACAAGTTTCTTTGGTGGTTGAGTCTCAAACTGTCAAAGAAGACTTTTTGCATCTACTAACAAGAATGGGGTCATTTTGAGTCGCGGCTACTAGGCTGACTAGCGTTACTAGTTTGCCACAGGCTTAATGGGTTTCTTCGGCTTTTCAAATAGGCGAAAAATGCACGCGCGCATGTCAGTTGAAGCAATAGATATCCTGCCGGAATGGTGACTATTTTTGAGCGACAGGTTGGAATTAGCCACCCCGTCGCCGCGAGCGTGCAGCACAGTATCTGAGCGCCTAATAAGAACCAGACAAAAAGGGTTTTAGCAGCCGTGACTGACAGCACTAGGCTAGACAAAATGAGCCATGGCATCGCAAGTCGCGCATGCTTGTGAGAGATAAATTGCCACCACAGTCGGTTATGACCTGGCAGCAGCCATCGCGGATGCCTTTCCAGCATCTGATAGTTACCTACGAGGGTTCTTAGCTTGCGGGACTTCTCACTCAGTGGATCAAGTGACTGCGGATCGTAGGCAATAGCTTTGGGGTTGTATGCCACAAGCCAACCCGCGACAGCGATCTTCATCGGCACGATTACATCATCGAGTATGGTTCCTGGTTCCAACGGGAGGAAAGCTTTTTTGCGGATCGCGTAAATAGCGCCCGTACACCCAATAACCGAGTCAAAGCGTCCTTCCCATTCACGTAACTTTCGTTCCATCTTCCAATACAGGTCCACCCCTTGACCTTGACTTGAAGTGGAAGTGGCGATTTCAAGGCGGCCACTTACAGCGCCGACCAAACGGTCTTGAAAAGAGTCAACCAACTCCTTTAGCGCTTTGGATTCAAAAGTTTGTCGCAAATCGGCAAAAATAATAATCGGATGTTGAGCTTCACCGACTGACTCATTTAGTGCGGACCACTTTCCAAGCTTAAGCTTTGAGGAGATAATCCGAACACCTTCAACTCCAGCAGTCTCCGCTTTCAGCGCCGTGTCATCCGTGCAACCGTCGCAGTACACCAGTATTTCCCGAACTCCATCCCATTGACATGAAGCAAGGTTTTGTAGTCGTGCAGCGACAGTCGCTGCGCCATTATGAACGCATAAAATAATGCTTATAGCATCAGGAGTCAGATCAGTGACACTAACCTTGCGAGGAAAGAATTTTGCCAAACCCCACATCAAAGCCGGATAGCCGACCTGCACATAGAGGATGACTAAAAAGAGCAAAATCAGAGCAACTAGCATGGGGAGATTGTAAAAAATGTTTCAGAGTTAAATGGTATCGATAGGCGGTGTGCAGCCAATCCATTGCGCATGAGAGCTACATTGAAGTTGACCTCTGTCTATTCATCGACAGAGACTCGCAGATCTAATTCGATCAGGAAGATGATGGGGCTAATGATGAGCAAAAACCACAGTGCAAGTTATAACACGGGTCCGCGACTTTCATGAAGGGTTTGTTTCGATCAAATATTTCTGCGAGAGATCATGTTTAAAGCATTTCATAAATGGCTTCTGCCTTACTATTCGCATCTTAAGTCTCGGCCAACATGTCGTCTAACAGATGTCATGCTATCCGTATGCGACCATTTCGAGCCCTTCCATCACACGAATAAAGACGGAGCCATGCGGCGTATGGAAGTCTGGCATGAATGCCTTCCTGGTATCAGTTCATTCAAAGATCATGATGAGCAGCCTCCTCGGCATACTTTTTTTTACCCTGTCGAGCAATATGACTCTGATGTGATCCATTCACTTGCAGAATTATGTGTGAAAACAGGTAACGAAACCGAAATCCATCTTCATCATAATCGGGACAATGCGGACAATTTCCGCAATGCCATTGAGCTTGGTAAAATAAATTTACGCAAACATGGTTTGCTCAGTAGCGACGCCTCAGGAACCCCAACATTTGGGTTTATTCACGGCAACTGGGCGCTTGATGACTCGGACCCGAAAGGAGAAGGTTGTGGCGTTCGGGGGGAGTTAGCCATTCTTAAACAGTCGGGATGCTACGCAGACCTCACTATGCCATCTGCTCCTCATCGAACGCAGGCACCCATTGTAAACCGCCTCTATTACTCTCAAAGCACGTTGGCTGGCTGTTCACATCATCGCGGCACATACGTCTCCGCAGGCGCGCACAACACCGCATCAATGCGCGAGAAAATGGATCACCTTCTACTGGTCCAGGGACCGCTTTTGCTGGATTGGAGTAGGCGTAAATGGGGCGTCTTGCCGAGAGTCGAAAACTCGGACATCGGACCGGTCAACCCACCCACGCTCAGACGATTTAAACAATGGAGTAACACTCGTATTGGCGTTGAAGGCGCGGAATCTTGGGGTTTCATCAAACTACACACCCATGGAGCTCCTGAACGGAATCATGCATCGGTCCTGGGTGCAGAGCGTCATCGTTTCCATGATGAACTCAGCCAGTTTGCAAAAAATGAGGGCTTTCGCCTGCATTATGTCAGCGCTCGGGAGATGGTAAACATCCTCCATGCAGCGGAAGATGGCCACCAAGGTGATGCTGGTCTTTGGCGCAACTATCTATTCGAACCGCCACCAAACCTGCGCCATTCATGAAAAGTGAAGCCAATGGCAGTACTGCGGTAAAAGCTAGCTGCCGGTTTGGATGTCTGCGTGTCTTGGTGAAAAGGCGGCGAGCAGGAGGGCCAGCGTGAGCATGGCGCGGTGTTTCATGGGAAGAGGGTGGGGAGAGTTCGCGGGCGCTACAGTCACTCATGACTGGTGAAACCTCTGTCGGATCTTATGTTTCATTAGCCTTCTTTGTGTATCCGTCATTCCCGGCACCGTGAGCTGAGGGTTGACGTTGGTGGTTGAGCTAGGCGGTCACCAGGGCTGACTCGGTT
>JBEBGU010000187.1:0-7075 GCA_040081325.1 Prosthecobacter sp. | reverse complement strand
GACGACAGTCCGCTTCCCGTCCCGAATCCCTGGAAGCGGAATGTGCGGCTGGCGGACATCGCGTTTCTCAATGATCAGGGTGATGCGGCGGGTGTGACTTTCGATGGTGATGTGTGGTTGATCTCTGGGCTGAAGGGTGATCTTGAAAACGTGACCTGGAAGCGCTTTGCCTCGGGACTGCATGAGCCGATGAGCATTGTGGCACGGAAGGATGAGTTGTTCGTCTTCGACCGCAGCGGCATCTGGAAGCTGGTGGACACGAACAACGACCGTGAGTGCGACCGCTATGAGATGTTCTGCAATCTCTTCGCCCAGACGGCGGAGACGCGGGAGTTTCCGAACTCGATGAAACTGGGGCCGGACGGCTCGCTCTACATTTCCAAAGGCGGGCAGGAAGGCACGACCTTTGGCAAGCACAACGGCACAGTCATCAAGGTGGCTCCCGATGGGAAGAAGTTCGAGGTGATCGGCTATGGACTGAGGCAGCCTTTCATCGGCGTGCATCCGAAGACGGGACTCGTGACGGCGAGCGATCAGCAGGGCAACTATGTGCCTTCGACACCGATTCAGATCATCGAGAAAAACCAGTTCTACGGCCATGTGCCAACCATCGCGCCCAAGGAAGTTTATCCCGCGCCGATTACCGAGCCGCTGACCTGGATTCCGCATCCGGTGAATCCGAGCGGTGCCACTCAGGTGTGGCTGACCGATGCAAAGCTTGGGCCGATCAATGATGAGCTGATCCATGTGGGCTACAATCGGCCTGAGTTGTTCCGGGTAATGATGAACACGCGCTTTAAACGTCCGCAGGCAGCGGTGATGAGCTTCGAGCGTGATCTCGATTTTGGCCCGCTCAATGCCCATGTGAATCCGGCGGATGGACAGCTCTACGTCGTCGGTTTCCAGGTCTGGGGTACCACAGCGAAGAAGCTCAGCGGTCTGGTCCGCCTGCGCTACACGGACAAGCCGCGCGTGTTGCTGAAGGAAGTGACACCCACGGACAAAGGTTTGCTGCTGCGCTTCAACACAAAGCTGGATGAAAAGCTGGCCACTGATCCTGCCAGCTACAGTGCGGAGCGTTGGAACTACAAACGCACGGCAGAGTACGGCTCGCCCCATTTGAAGCTGGACGGAAGCACCGGCCAGGAATGGCTGACGGCGAGCAGTGCTTATTTGAGCAAAGACGGCTTGAGCGTGCTCGTCGGCATCCCGGACATGAAAGCGGGCGTGCATCAGATGCGCATCGGCTGGGGTTTGAAGAGCGCCGATGGGTTGAAGGCAGAGAACACCGCGTATTTCAGTCCGTGGGAGCTGCTGAGCTTTGACTCAGCGAAGGAAGGCTTCGGCGACCTCCAGATCGATCTCACCCCGCGCAAAGCCGCCACCTTGGCGATGGCGAAACCAACACTCGATGAAGGTGCGCGACTCTATCAGATGATCGGCTGCATGGCCTGTCACAGCACGGATGGCAGTACCGTCGGCAAAGTCGGCCCGAGCTGGAAAGGCATCTTCGGCAGTGAGCGTGTATTGGGCAAAGGTGGCAAAAGCGCCGTCGCCGATGAAGCCTATCTGCGTGAGTCGATCACGAACCCGAGTGCGAAAGTGGTGAAGGGCTTTGAAAAGTTCGATACCGGGATGCCGATCTACGCGGGCATCCTGAATGAATCGCAGATCGAGAGCCTGGTGCTGTACATCAAGAGTTTGAAGTGAGGTGTGCCTTCTTTATCGCCATAGTTGCCGACTTTCGGCAAGGTTATGAATGGCGCGGGTGTTATCACTTTCATGAGATACCCGACTCTTGCTGCCGCTCTATGCTTCACTCAATTCATCACCGCCGCAGAGCCGGCTAACCCCGAGTATTTTCCGAATGACTCGCGTCGTCTATCTCAGGTCGCAAAGGCTGTGGTGCTCACTGATTGGTCGAAAGCAGAACCCGCAGCGGCGCTGATCACTGGGAAGCGAGAAAAGGGAAAGTGGAAGATGATCCCTTTCACCACGGCGGAGATGAAAGGCACAGCGCTTTCGATCTACAGCGCCACGAATCCGCCGGTGGTGCAGATGCCGCTCACGCAGCGTGGCTGGCATGGCGTATACGTCGGACTCGCGACGACTTCGGGCGGCTTCAACATCGGTGGCAATGGCCTCAAGGCGAAGCTGAGTGATGAGCCTGTCTTCAAGCGCCTAGCAAACAACCTCGCGCTGCAGGAGAATCGACGGGCGGTGATTCAGGAATGCTTTCTTACCGTGGCTGAGCTGAACGGGCAGTCTGTCGAGATAGCGCCGATGCCGGGACTGCCAGCGACGGTTTGTTATGTGAAGCTCGTGCCGATGACGGATGCGGAGGTGAAGGCGAGTCAGGCAAAATCAAAACATCGCACCTCGATCGCCACGTTCGATGGTCACAGTTGGATCTGGCCTTTTAAACCGACGACGGCAGCGGAACTGGCGGAGGAGTTTCGTGGCTATGAAGGCACGGACATCGGTAAGTGGTGGTTCCAGGTCACGGGTAGTGATCTAGTGTGCTATCCGAGCAAGGTGGGCACTTATCCAGGCGAAGGCACCATCGACTTTCCCACCGGCGCGTATGCGGTCTATACGAAGTCGTTGGAGACGCTGTTCAAGAAAGGCATCAACCCGCTTAAAGTCGCACGCGATGCCGCAAAGGCACAGGGCGCGGAGTTTCATGTGATGCTGCGGCCTGCAGGCTGGGTGGGCTCGATGCCTTATGAGGAGACCTTTAACAGCAAGTTCTTCTACCAGCACCCTGAGTGGCGCTGCATCGACCGCGACGGCACGCCGACTTTTTACATGAGCTATGCCAATCCCGAGGTGCGGAAGCAGTTGATCGAGATCTTCCGCGAGACGCTGGAGCTACAGCCCGAAGGCGTGGGCTTCGTCTTCAATCGCGGCATGCCGCTCATGCTATGGGAGGATGCGTTTTGTGCACGCTTCAAAACCATGCATAACGCGGATGCCAAAGCAGTCGGAGATGACGATCCACGCATTTATGCCACACGCGCAGCCATCATGACCGACTTCATGCTGGAGGTTCGCGCGTTGCTGGATGAAACGGCGGCCAAACAAGGACGCAAGGAGCGCTATAAGATCTCGCTCGGCACCTTCGCTAAAGAGGCGGACAACCAAAAATGGGGACTCGATTTGCCGCTGTGGATTCAGCGTGGCCTCGTCGATGACATCTCCACGACGTGGTTCGCCTATCATACCTCGTTCACAAAATCACCGGGTCAGATCGACATGGATTACTACCGCCGCATCACCCAAGGCACGAACACCAAGGTCTATCCGATGGTCATCGCGTGGAAGACCGGCAAGCCGAGGGAACTCTGCCAGAAGGCTGCCTCGTATCTCATCAAGGGCGACCCCGGCATCTCCATCTGGGACCCGCAGGTGATGAAAGGCTGGCATGACAATTCCCCCGGCAATGTCTTCGATGTGCTCGGCAAGCTTGGCCATCGTGATGACCTGCTGCGCTGGGCAAAGAATGGTGTGCCGACACCGCTGACGATCCCACTCACGCGACTGGATGAAAACCACTTTAGCCGCTGGTTCCCGAATACAGGATTTTGAACTAACGAGTATTGCTGAATTAAAGCGCTCAATTCAACCCCATGCGCGCAAGACCGATGAAGCGTGTTTTTTGATATCGCAGCGGTCGGGTTTGCGGCTCTGGCTTGGAGGGGTGAAGGAGGGCGGTGTCGAAGAGTAAGGTGACGCGGAAACCCTGAGCACCATCGCCTCGGCGGAGTGGTGAGGACTCGATGACGAAGCCGCACACATGGACCCACTCCTCGACACTGTCAGCATGATCGAGCAGCGCATCACGATGCAGGCGGATCTGTAGCTCGGAGCCGATCTCGAAGCGATGGCGTGACCAAAAGGTGAGTCCGGCAGAAGTGACCTCACAGAGTTCGACGATAGCCTGAGCACCACCGCTGCGATTGCTCGCGGAGGTTTCCTGTGGAGGCTGGCTGTTTTTTGCCATGGGGAACAGGAGCTATATTTTGTGCCCGCTGATTGCGAGCCTTGGAAGAAGGCGCGGGGGTAGGGAAAGTCAATCGGCTGACTTGGGATCGAAGGCGTCACGCAGGCCATCGCCGAGGAAATTCAGGGCGAGCAGGCTGAGCGACATGAGCAGGGCAGGGAAGGCGAGCAGCCACCATTTACTTTCGATGGGGTTGATGACCTGCGCGCCGTCTTTGAGCAGGGAGCCCCAGCTCGCGGCGGGGTCTTCGATGCCGAGGCCGAGGAAGCTGAGGAAGGATTCGTCCAGGATGACGGCGGGAATCGTCAGCGTGAGGTAGGTGAGGATGATCGTGCTCAGATTCGGCAGCAGATGCTTTCTCAAAATGGCCCAGCCGCTCTGGCCCATGGCGCGTGAGGCGGTGACAAAGGTCAGCTCGCGCAGCACGAGCACCTGACCACGGATGATGCGCGCCATCGTCAGCCACTCGACGAGCCCGAGTGAAAGGATCATGACGAGGATCTTTGAATACGGGATGAGATAGCGCGCGGCTTCCTCCAGACTTTTCCACTCGGCTTGCTGCGCCCGGAGACGTGCGCCATCGAGCCAGTCTTTGAAGACGCTGTCGAAAGCGGCGATGAAGATCATGATGAAGAGGATGCGCGGCACGGCGTAGAGCATGTCCACGGCGCGCATCATCAGGGCATCGACACGACCACCGAAGTAGCCGCTGATCATGCCATACAGCGTGCCGATGATGAGTGAGATGAAGGCTCCGACGATGCCGACACCGAGAGAGACCTGGGCACCCGTGAGCAGTCGATAAAACAGGTCCTGGCCGTTTTTATCCGTGCCGCAGAGATGCAGCACGGTGGTCTCCACGCCTTTCGTGAGCGGCGGCAGGAAAGCGTCGCTGCTGGTGCTTTTCAAACTGGCAGGCAAAAAGAATGGCACGGTAAACGCGATCAC
This sequence comes from Prosthecobacter sp., assembly GCA_040081325.1. Lineage (GTDB taxonomy): Bacteria > Verrucomicrobiota > Verrucomicrobiia > Verrucomicrobiales > Verrucomicrobiaceae > Prosthecobacter. Next base: position 2,124 of record JBEBGU010000187.1, on the reverse strand, counting down.
GACGATGGCCGTGAGAAACACGAGCGAGATCATCGCCGGGCGATTGCGCTGAACGATGGCCCAGCCGTCGGGTCGTGTGAGGGCTTTCGGCGCGTCAGGCATAGAGTCGGATGCGCTTGTCGAGGACGCTGTAAAGCAGGTCCACGATGAAGTTAAAGACGATGAGCAGCGAGCAGTAGATCACCACTGCGCCACAGAGCAGGAAGGCATCGCGGTTCTGAATCGCGTTCACAAAGATGCTGCCAGCACCGGAGATGTTGAAGACGCTCTCCACGATCATGGAGCCGGTTAGCAGATGCGCGGCGAGCGGGCCGAGATAGGTCACGACCGGCAGGATGGCGACCTTCATGGCATGGCGTGTGAGAGCCTGGGTTTCCGTGAGGCCTTTGGCTTTTGCGGTGCGGAGGAAGTCACTCTTCATCACATCGAGCAGGCTGTTGCGCATGAGCCGCGCGACGTAGGCCACATACGGTGCGGAAAGGCAGATGGCGGGCAGGATGAGATGCGAGATGCCGCCCCAGCCACCGACGGGCAACCAGCGCAGCCAGAGCGCAAACACGGCGACGAGAAAGGGTCCGGTGATGAAGGAAGGAATCGAGATGGCGATGATCGCGCCGAACATGGCTGCCCAGTCGATGGGCGTGTCGCGTCGCATCGCGGCGAGGCTGCCGAGCAGGACGCCGAGCGTACTGGCGATGAGGAACGCGATTCCGCCGAGCTTTAGCGATGAAGGCATTTTTTGCCTCAAGATCTCCGCCACACTCCAGTCGCGGTATTTGAAGGAGACGCGCAGATCCAAGTGAGCCAAGTCGCGCAAGTAGGCGGTGTATTGCTGCCAGAGGGTGCCGTTGAGCTGATACTTTTTCAGCAGGGCTTCCTGCACTTTGGCGGAGCCTGCCTTCTCTTTGTCAAACGGGCCACCGGGCAGCGAGCGCGTGAGTAGGAAGGTCAGCGACACTGCGAAGAAGAGCACGATTAGGCTGCTTAAAAATCGACGCAGGAGAAAGGTGAGCATGACGGCGGCTCACTTGGCTTTGTCCATGAGCACGAAGCGGAAACGGCTGTCGTACTGGCCGCCGTTGAGCTTGTTGCAGCAGTCACTGCAAGCGGTGTAGCGGCGGAATTTGCGGACGCGGTGAGTGATGAAGCCGCAGTGCGCGCAGGCGTAGCTGTAGTTGCGCTTCACGGTGCTGCGCGGGAGCGGCAAAGTATGGCGTGCGGATTCGCCGGGGATGCCGAGATCGGCGCAGGCGGTCTTCCACTCGCCGCCATGCGGCTCGATACGGCGGCGACCAGCGCGGTGGTAAGCGACGAGATGGGCCAGCTCATGCCGCAGCGTGCGCTCGATCTGGCCTTCAAACTCATGCAGGCGCGGATTCAGTTCGATGCGCCAGGATGGATAGGAAGCATAACCAGCAGTGCTGCGCAGACGCGGGTTCCAATTCACCTGCACCACCTTGGCCATGCCAGGCAGGTCGATCTGGATGAGCAAGGCGCGGCAGGTTTCGGTCAGGGCTTCGTCGGGCGTGAGATCCTTGGATTTCTCTGCGCGTTTGGTTGGCTTTTCCCTTGGCAGACTTGGATCGAAAACAGGTCCGTCCGCAGGCTTCCATGCGGGAGGTGCCTGGAAGTCGAAGATGAGCTGGGAGATTTTCCGCGCGAAATTCATGTCTCAGTCTTCGCCGATATTGGGGGAAATTTTCACCGGTGTTTGTTTGCGGTCGCGGATGCGGTGCTCCTGATCGCCGAGGGCATAGACCATGTCCGGGGCGACGCTCTCCATGAGAAAAACATTCGCGCCGATGATGCTGCGCGCGCCGATGACGGTGTCACCGCCGACGATGGTGGCTCCGGCATAAATGGTGACGCGGTCGTCGAGTGTCGGGTGGCGCTTTTTGCCAGCCAATGCCTGACCGGCGGCGAGTGATTTGGCGACGAGGCCCACGCCTTGATAGAGCTTCACATGCGAGCCAATCTCGCAGGTCTCGCCGATGACGACGCCGGTGCCGTGGTCGATGAAGAAATGGCTGCCGAGTTGCGCTCCGGGATGGATGTCGATGCCGGTGCGACCATGCGCCCACTCGGTCATCATGCGCGGCAGCAGGGGCACGCCGGATTTATAAA
>JBEBGU010000186.1:0-7078 GCA_040081325.1 Prosthecobacter sp. | reverse complement strand
GGTTTACAAGCCCGTCGTCATCGTCGGCAGTGTCGCCTACATCTCAGGGCATGGACCCTACCTCGCCGATGGCGGAATGATCCGAGGCCGTGTGGGAGAGGACTTGGATCTTGCTGAAGGCCACGCCGCAGCGCGACAGACGGGCTTGGCGCTACTTGCCACACTCAGAAAGGAACTCGGTAGTCTGGATCGCATCAAGCGTGTGGTGAAACTTCTCGGCATGGTGAACAGCACGCCCGAGTTCGCCGATCATCCCAAAGTGATCAATGGTTGCAGCGAACTCTTTGCCCAAATCTGGGGTGAGGAGAACGGCGTCGGTGCCCGCAGTGCCGTGGGTATGGGATCACTGCCTGGAAACATCGCCGTGGAGATCGAGGGGATCTTCGAGCTGGTGGATTGAACCCGTTTTTGAACCTCGCCTTAACCAAATTCACTTCACCTAAAGACTGTGAACATCGCAGATTTCACATCCCTCGCTGCATTGCTAATTAGTGTGATATGCACATTAGGTGTGAGTGTCTCATCTGGTGCCCCTTGGTGGCTAACTGGAGCCTTTGGCATTGCTGGATTGTTGTTCGGCACAGCAGCCGCATGGCTTAATAGCAAGATTGCATACCGACTGCTTTATGGAGAGCGTCCTGGATTCGTTGGTATGATGTGCAGTGTTGGTTATATGACTCTGCCTCTTACTGTTCTGATTCCAGTCATTCTTGTGTCCTGCAATCTGACAGCATGGACTATAGCGAAGCTCGGATTTTAGCGGCACTAACCCGCGTCGAAAGCGTGGGTGAACAACGGTAATTGCTTTCCACATTCACCCAGTCAATTCTCCCAAAGTCTTGCCCGAACCATTGTGGTTTTGGTTTGAATGTTAGCAGCCAAAAAGTCGGACATAATTCTCCGCTATCTGACCAGTCATCTCCCATATCGGCATCCCTCGCACTTGAGCCAGCAGTTCATAGCTCACGCGCAGATTAGCCGGGTGATTGATCGGCTTGCCTTCATGCATCAAGGGATGCGGATTCAACTCGTCAGGCGGCCACATGTCGGGAGCGTCGGTTTCAGCGAGGAGGCGGTCGAGGGGGACGGATTTGAAGACGGCGAGCTGCTGCACTTTGCGGGCGTGACCGAAGTAGGGCGAGAGCGAGAAGTAAGCGCCGAGCTTCACGAAGCCAGGGATCATCTCAACCGGGCCGCCATAGGAGTGCAGCAGAAAGCCACGCTCGGGGAGACGTAATGTGCGGAGTTGCTCATCAAGTAGGCCCCAAGCACGCAGGCAGTGAATGGTGGCAGGGCGGTGGAGATCAGTCGCGAGTTCGAGCTGCAAGCGAAAGCACTCGATCTGCGCGTCCATGTTTGGATTCTCGATCCAACGATCGAGTCCGATCTCACCGACAGGCGCGTTGGGGAAGGTCATCAAATAATCGCGCAGGTGCTCCTGCCAGGCGGACGTGCGTTCTTTGACATACCAGGGATGCAGGCCAAACGATGGGCGAACCCAAGGATAAGCGCGAGCAAGCCGAGCCACATCTTCCCAGTCATCTTCGGCGGAACCATTCACGACAGATTCGCTCAGGCCGGTCTCCGGTAGCATCTGCATGATGGCCTCGCGCTCAGCATCGAGACGGGAGTCTTGCAGGTGATTGTGCGCGTCGTAGAGCATGAGGTCACACCCAGCCAGAGGCCAGCTCCTTCAAACGCGCGCGCACCGCAGCGAGCCCGTTTAGGCGTGTGGGAGAAAGCATTTTTACGAAGCCGCAGCGCTGCCAGATTTCGGGTTCGATAGCGGTGACTTCTTCGGGGGGCACTTCACTGTAAAGATCACAGAGCAGGGCGATCAAACCGGCGACCAGGGGGGAATCGGCGGCGCAGCGAAAATGCGTGAGGCCATCGCGCAGCTCTCCATGCACCCAGACGCGGGAGATGCAGCCGGGGACGATGAGGTCATCCGTTTTCAGCTCATCAGGCAGACGTGTTTTAGCCACATAGCTAGTTAGTGCAGATAAACGCTCATGCGCATCTTCGATCAGGTTCAGATCATTGATGAGCTCGGTTTGTTTGGTGGAGAGGGACATGATTTTGACTCACTTCCCGAGCAATCCACCGCCGAAGCCTTTGAGCAGATCGATGCTCTTTTCGGCAGCTTTGCCTGCAGCATCAGTGGCTCCTTTGAGGGCATCTCCAGGCTTCTTCGCGGCGTCTTTTCCGAGCACGGGACTCAGGAGGAGTTCGGTGCCTTGGGTGACGACTTCAATCGGGGCATTGAGCAGAGCTTTGCCAGCGCCACCGATGAGGCGGTCGGTCAGGTCTTCACGCGGCGAGTCGATGGTGCCGGTGACTCGCAGGGGGGTCCACAACATGCCGGGTGGCCCCTGTGGATTCGCACCTGTGAAGACGTGTTTCTGTGCTCCAGGAATCCACTTCAATGTTTCTGGCGTGACGCCGAGCATGAAGTTGCCGTTGACCTGGCCGCCCTGAATAAAAAGACTGCCTTCGATGCGGACGAGGCCGTTGGATTGAATGATGATCTTATCAAACTGCCGTGTCTCACCCTTGCCGCGCACATGGGCACTAGCGATGTCGAGGATGATGCGCTTGAAGCGGTCCACGCCCGTGTAGGTGGCGAGCTTGTCGAGGATCGGCATGGCGGTGAGTACGCCTTTTTTGAGCTGCACATCTCCCTCGACACTGGGGGCCTTGGATCGGCTGCCTTCGATGTCGAGATCGCCCTCGATCAGGCCGGTGAGTCGTAACTTCCAGTCGTCGCTCATGACCTCACGCAGCGGAATGGCGACGAGATGGGCGCTCATCTTCCACGAGCCTTCTTTTGGGCGAATGTGGCCGTTCACCGTGATCTCGCTGTCGCCCAGCCAATGCACGATGGCCTCGCTGAGATGCAGATCATCGCGACTTAGTCGCGTGGTGGCTCGTGTGAGATTGAACTTCATGGGCACGAGTTGCACAGGAAGCTGAATGGGCGTCTCAACGATGCCGCCTTCGATGGTTGCCTGCACGGAGTGCTCCCCCTGCTGCCAGGCTCCGAGGCGGAGCTTGGACTCGTTGACTTTCCAGGGTCCGTAGGCCAGGGAGAAATCATCGATGCGGACACCATCCACCTCTGTCGTACTCGGCAGGTAGCTGCGCAGCCAGGCGGGGATTGTGCTTGGAGCACCGGCTTTAGGTGGCTCTGGGGTCTGGAGTGTTTCGTGGACTTTCCCAGAACCGCCTGAAGGCGGTGCTCCGAACGCAGAGTTGCTTGAAGACGGGACGACATAACTAAGACTCAGCGCGTCCATGCCGGTGTTGATGACGCGCCATTTGCTTTGGCGGAAGGCATTCCAATCGAGCGCGAGATGCAGGCCGTTGAGGTCCGCTTTCCAGCCTTTATCGGTGCTGATATGAGCCTCTTGAGTGGTGACTTCATCACCGGTCCAGCGCAGTGGGGCGAGTGTGACACTACCCTGAAGTTGTGAGCCAAAGAACTGCTCCATCTTACCACGAAACGCCTCCTTTTGGAGATAGCCGCGCACCCAGCTCATGACAAACATGGGTGCGAACAAGCCTAGAACGACAATGATCACGCCCAATCCGAGGAGGGCGAATAACCAACGCGGTGTTTTGCTTGAGCGACGACGAGTTTGAGCGGACATGGCGTGGGCAAGATGAAGCCTTTGGGCCTTTCGGCAAATGAAGAGCAGCAGCTTATCTGCCTGTTTTGGCGCGGATCAGTTCGCGCAACGGATCACCTGCGGGAATGGTGTCGCGCGCTGCATCGGCGACATCGAGTAGATCACGGTGACCGAAATGGCTGGTAGCGCTTTCGATGGCCGCATCCACAGCGGACGAGCCACCGACGAGTTTGTTGATGATGGTCTGCCAGTTGTAGAGCATGCGCCATTTGTGGTAGGCGTGGTAGTTCTTCACGCTTGCATCGGTAGCTGCCCCAAAAGCGTTTTGGGCGGCATCGAGCCGCTTAAACGCCGTAACATACTGGCGTTCGACCTCGGCATACTGCGTTGCGTTGTAAACTTTGCCCGCAGCCTTCCACTGGCTGACGATGTCGGAATCGATAACAAGCCCTGGGAGCATGGTGAGCATGACATGATCACGCGTGTGTGGCTTCGGACTAGCACCGAGTCCATTTTCCGCACTCGTGTTCGCTTGCTGAAGTTGGCCGAGCCGCCACTCCGAAACGCCGCGCATCATCCAGGCAGTGGCGTGGAGTTCTGGGGCCAAAGCTTTGATGTAGGCATCGGTCAGAGCGCTGGCTACTTCCTTGTAGGCTGAGGAACCCGTGCCGCCGCCTTCAGGAGCCAAGTTGTCTGCGCTCGATGCGGCGTTGAACTTAGTTTGGACGCTGCGGAAATCGAGTGTCGTGCGGGTGGATGGACAACTGCAAAACAGCAGCGGTAGTAGCAATCCGAGGAGCGAGAAGAGGCGTGTGTGTTTCATCAATGGTTAGCGGGGTTCAGATGTGTTGGAGGATGAGGCCGGCGGTACTGATGACAGCGGAGTTATCAGTCAGCGTGAGTTCGTTCTGCAAAACTTGGATGAGCATTTCTTCGATCAGGGCAGGCAGATTGGCCCCGTTGATTCGGTTTTCTAAATCTCCACTGGCGGCGAGCGCGAGCACGGTGCTGATGGTGGTTTTGATCGGCTCTTTGATACGCTTGCCGAGTAGTCCATCAAGGTTGGCTGAGACAACGGGTAGAATGCCAGTGACGGTGGCGACAAAGACATCTCGACTCATCAGTCGGCGCGGGTCTTGACTCTCTAGCACGGCATTGGCGGCCTGTTGGGTGATCTGGAAGAGCACGTTGTTGCGCACGCTGGTGGTGTTGATATCGAGCAGCTTGTCGGCATTGAGCACTCCCGTCTTGATTGCGGCCTGCACCAGTGTGAGGAAGCCTTCACCTGTGACGAGCTTTTGCGGATCATCCCCGAGCGCCTTCGCTGTGGAGCCGATGATTTGAGCGAGCACGGTTTTCAATTCATCGTCCGCCACACCATGCATAAGCTGTTCGGGATGCTTCGCCACTTCGGCAAAGGCCATGCCGGTGAGCTCGATCAACTGCCGTTTAGAAAGCAAGTTCTTCGCTGTCGCATCTCCAGCCAGGCGCTTGCCCAATCCATTCGCGATAGCGGTGACGGTATCCGCAAGGAGTTGCTTCTCGGGGCTGTCTGGGTCGATCAGCATTTCGAAATTTTCCGTCACAGCTTCCAACGCTGACTGCACGATCGCAGCTACAGTTTCTTTGCCGAAGACTTTGTCTGCCTGCGGTGTGGTCAGAGAGGACACAACACTGCCGATCATGGAGCTCAGCAGCTTGTTGTCGGTAAAGACCGTGCTGTTCTCTGCCACAGCAGTGAGCGCGCTGTGATAGATCATCTCCAGGGATTCATTGGTGAAGAGATCTTCCTTCCCATCAATGCCAGCCACCACACTGGAAAGCGTGGCTTTAATCAGCGTCTTTGACTGCACATCACCGCGCATGAAGAGGTCGATATTTCCCGTGAGTGCAGAGGCACCGCCACGGACGACACTGGAGGAGATGCGCTTGATCAAAGCACCCCGGCGGACTCTGGCCTCGGGCTTGGTGAGCGCGTCATAATCCTCAAGCAAGGACTGCGTGACGCCGCCAAGGAGGACTTGCAACCGCTGGTCATCATCGATCAACGAGACGTGATCGTTGAGCGTCCGCAGTGAGGCGTGCATGACATGCTGGATGAGCGCTTTTGGCGTGGTCTCAGAGAAGCTGACCTCCTCCAACTCGCGGATGAAGGACTCGAGGACCTGACGTGTGCCAGTGTTCTTTCCGAGCTTATCTGGATTTGCAGCGAAGTAGTCAATGCCGATCTCCACCACAGTGCCGAGAATGCGTTGGAGCGCTGGATTGGCTCCAAAACCATCCTTCACCTGATCAATGCCAGGGAGTTGTTTCAGCGCCTCGGTGACGAGTTTCGTCCGGCTATTTTCGATGCCCATGAAAGGGACGTAGGCTTTGGCGATGTCAGCATCCGTTTTTGCATCGGCATAGACTTCACCAGGAGCTCGGAGTTCGGGATGCTTGCGGTAATGGCGGAGCGCATCCGCCTCAATCTGGCTGCCAGCATCCTCGCCCACAGGCAGCACGGCGGCGCACTCCAGAGTTTCGTCGATGAGCACTTGCTCGGCCTTTTGGGCCAGCTTGATGCCTGCCTGAATGATGAAGATGACGGAACTCGGATTGATCATGGCGATAGCTGTTCAGTTAAAAGACTGACTTCGCCAAGAAGTAAATCTAGCCGTCTTTCCTAACACAAGATTATTTTGAAACGAGTCTGTGAGGAAGCTGTCACTTTCTCACAAGCCCGTCGGATGATCCGCAAAACTCCAGGGCAAACCGAACTGCTCTTGCAGATGCTGGGCCAGGGCTTTGACACCGAAGGTCTCGGTGGCGTAGTGGCCGCCGTAGAGGACGTTGATGCCGAGTTCTTCGGCAAGCGTGTAGCTCCAGTGCGGGCCTTCGCCGGTGATGAAGGTGTCTACGCCAGCCTTCGCGGCGGCGGCGATTTCGGAGCCGGAGCCACCGGATGAAATGCCGATCTTGCGTGTGACGCGCGGACCGCCAGCGCAGACATGGACGCGTCCGCCATCGAGCGCGATGGTGAAGCGGGAGAGCACGTCATCGAGGCTCAACGCGGCGTCGCAAGTCACGCCGACAGACATGCCTTTGTAGTCAAGAAACCCGCCGCTCGGTGTGAGCTGCATGGCGCGCGCGATGCAGGCGTTGTTGCCGAGCATGGGGTGCACATCCAGCGGCAGATGCGCGCTGTAAATGGCGAGGTTGTTTTCCAAGGCGAGGCTCATGCGCTCAAAGGTCGCGCCGGTCCAAGGCTGGAGACCACTCCAGAACATGCCGTGATGAACGATGAGTAGGTCGGCACCGGCAGCGATGGCTTTTTTGACAACGGACAACGTGGCGTCCACCGCAGCAACAACTCGGGTTGCTTCGCCAGATCGGTTCGAGAGTTGCAAACCGTTGACGGCGTTTGCGTAGTCCGGCAGTTCCGCGATGCGGAGCGTGCTGTTGAGATG
>JBEBGU010000947.1:0-1833 GCA_040081325.1 Prosthecobacter sp. | reverse complement strand
GGGATGGTCCTGCTAACAATCCGCGCACCTTTTTTCCAACCACCCCAATGAAACGCTACGCACTCGGCATCGACTACGGCACCAACTCTTGCCGCTCTCTTCTCATCGACCTCGACAATGGGGCGGAGATGGGTTCGACGGTGTTTCATTATCCGTCCGGCGAGATGGGCATCCTACTCGATCCCAAGGACCCGCATGTGGCGCGGCAGAACCCGCAGGACTACCTAGACGGACTCGAAGCCGTCACGCGCGGTGCCTTGCAGCAGGCGGCAGAAAAGGTGCCCGGCTTTGATGCAGCACAGGTCGTGGGCATCGGCATCGACACCACAGGCTCCACTCCCATCCCGGTGAATAAGGACGGCACGCCACTTGGTTTGCTGCCGGAGTTTAAAGACAATCTCAATGCCATGGTCTGGCTGTGGAAGGATCATACTGGCTATGCCGAAGCCGCAGAGATCACCCAGCTCGCGCATGAGATGCGGCCAAACATCATCGCCAAATGCGGCGGCATCTACTCCAGCGAATGGTGGTGGAGCAAGATCCTGCGCCTCAGCCGCGTGGATGCGCAGGTCTTCACTGCCGCCTACAGTTTCGTCGAGCATTGCGACTGGATTCCCGCCGTGCTCACCGGCAATACCGACCCGCTCACGCTCAAGCGCTCCGTTTGTGCCGCAGGCCACAAAGCCATGTTCAGCAGCGAATGGGGCGGCCTACCAGATAAAGAATTTTTGGCCAAACTCGATCCCAAACTCGCCGACCTGCGTGACCGTCTTTATAGCGAGGCCCACACCACTGATACGAAGGCCGGTGGCCTATGCTCTGAATGGGCCAAGCGTCTCGGCTTGAATGAAGGCACCGCGATCTGTGTGGGTGCCTTTGATGCACACACCGGCGCTGTCGGAGCAGGCATCAAGGAAGGCACATTGGTCAAAATCCTCGGCACCAGCACCTGCGATCTCATGATTTCACCGACCAGCAAACCACTGGCTGATGTGCCTGGAGTTTGCGGCATTGTGAACGGCTCCGTGCTGCCCGGCTACTATGGCATCGAAGCTGGCCAGAGCGCCGTGGGCGACATCTTCCTGTGGTTCGTCAATCACCTCGTGCCTGACAGCTATGGCACAACAGTTGGCGACAAATTCGTGAACATGGAGAAGGCCATGCTCGGCAAGAAGCCAGGCTCCACCGGTCTGCTCGCGCTCGACTGGAACAACGGCAACCGCACCATCCTTGTCGATGTCCGGCTGACAGGCCTGCTGTTAGGCCAGACACTCCACACTGAGGCGCATGAGATCTATCGCGCCTACATTGAGGCCACTGCCTTTGGCGCATTGACCATCATCAAGCGCGTCGAAGAATACGGCGTCGAGATCAGCGAAGTCATCAACACTGGCGGACTCTCCATCAAAAACGCCACCCTCATGCAGTGCTACGCCGACATCATCGGCAAGCCCATGAAAGTCAGCCAAAGTGAGCAAACCTGCGCCCTCGGTGCCGCCATCTTCGGAGCCACTGCCGCTGGTGCTGGCACTTGGCAGGAGCTTCAGGCCAAAGTCACCGCCGTGCGTGAGAAAGTGTATCACCCCATCCCCGAAAACGTCGCTATCTACGCTGAGCTCTACGCCCTCTACCGCACCTTGCATGACGCCTTCGGCACTGCCGAGTGGAGTGGTAAGATCAATCATGTCATGAAGCAGCTCCTGAACATCCGGGCACGGCAGAGCTGAGGTAGCCGTCCATCGCCATGAAGCTCATCGGGACAATCTTGCTGAAGTATCTGAAGCGGATACTGCCCGTGATGCTTCTGGACGGATGCTTCAATCGAGATCCGTA
>JBEBGU010000946.1:0-1834 GCA_040081325.1 Prosthecobacter sp. | reverse complement strand
CCTCGGCATCGTGCTCTTCGGCGGCACCATCGGCGGCTGGTTGTTCAGTTCACTCGCGGACAAATGGGGGCGCAATCCCGTCATGGCGTTGACCATCCTGTTCTACTCCATCTTCTCCGGCGTGACCGCATTTGCCACCGAAGTCTGGCATGTCGGCGCGCTACGATTCCTCGTCGCGATGGGTGTCGGCGGCGAGTGGGCCGTCGGCGCAGCGCTCGTCGCGGAAGTGTTTCCGAAGCACGCTCGCGAACGCGCCGGTGGCATCTTTCACGCCACCAGCGTGGCAGGCTTGTGGTTAGCCGCTGCCGCCGGATTGCTCGTTGGCACGCAATGGCGCACAGCGTATTTGCTCGGCGTCATCCCCGCTCTGCTCGTGCTATGGGTGCGCCTTAGCATCAAAGAACCCGAGGCTTGGAAAGAGGCAAAGCAGAGCAGACCCGAGCGCATGGGCAGTTTCTCTGAGTTGCTCGGCACTCCGATGTTGCGCACAAGAGCGATCTTCGGTGCGCTGCTTGCGATGGTCGGCCTCGCCACCTTCTGGGGCGTCGTCATCGCCGGACAAGACCTCGCCGCCGATTACTTGAAGCGCATCGGCGATCCCGACTGGGCCAGCAAATCCAAGATCGCCTTTGGCTTCATCCAGACCGCTGGCGCTGGTGCGGGAATGCTCGCCTTCGGTCCGCTGAGCGCGCGCTGGGGCTGCAAGCGCACGTTTGTCATCATGCACCTCGCTGCGCTGTTGCTCACGCCTCTCGTATGCTGGCTACCCTCACTGTTTGGCAGCTACGCTTTGCTGCTCGTGCTGCTGCCGCTGTTCGCCTTTTTCGCGCAGGGCATTCATGCCGGCTACGCGGCCTATTTCCCAGCGCTCTTTCCCACCCATCTGCGTGCCACCGGCTCCGGCTTCTGCTTCAACACCGGTCGCCTCCTCGCCGCGCCCGTGCTCATCTGGTTTTCCGCCTGGATGAAGTCCGCCCTCGACCTGCGCCTCGCCATCAGCTGCCTCGGCCTAATATTTCTCCTCGGCCTCGTTTTCATAGCCTTCCTTCCGGAGACCAGGGATCAGGATTTGCCCGAATAACGCGCCTCTACACACCATGTAAAATCTTTAACAGCGAGGTGCAACGCACTGAGCCTGTGGACTGATTCAGAACGTGTGGATGAACAATCCTGAGCGGAGCTTTGGTTCAAACCATGTGCTCTTTGGCGGCATTATCTGCGTGGCATCGGAGATGGCCATGAGCTGATCGACGGTGACGGGATACATGCTGAAGGCCACGGCGTGGTCGCCGGCGTTGACGAGCTTTTCCAGCTCGGCGGTGCCGCGAATGCCGCCGATGAAGTCGATGCGCTTGCTGGTGCGCGGGTCGTCGATGCCGAGCACTGGCTGGAGCAGGCGATCTTGCAGAATGCTGACATCGAGCTGGTCGATGGGGCTGGCGTTTTCAGCGGCCTGCCAGGCGAGGTCATACCATTTGCCGCCGAGATACATACTGGCGTGGCCGGGCTGTGCGGGCGACTTCACATCGGTGGGCGTGACGGTGAAGATGCTGCTGACTTCGGCCAGGAAGGCTTCCGTCGTGCGGCCATTGAGATCCTTCACCGCGCGATTGTAGGGCAGGATGTTCAGCTCATTGCCGGGGAAGAGCACGCAGAGGAACCAGTTGTAATCCTCGCCGCCATTGTGGCTGGCATTGCGCTCGCGGCGCAGCCTGCTGACGCGGTAGGCGCTGGCGGCGCGATGATGTCCATCGGCGATGTAAGCAGCTGGCACCTGGCTGGCAAAGAACTTCTCCAACTGCGCGCAGGACTCTGCTGGCAGCCGCCAGGACTG
>JBEBGU010000945.1:0-1834 GCA_040081325.1 Prosthecobacter sp. | reverse complement strand
TCGTCTTTTCATGGAGTCATCTGATCATGGACGGCATTGGCGCGGAGTTCTTTCTCCTCGAACTAAATCGTCTGCTGGGTGGTGGCAAAAGCGAGCCTGTGCCCGCTTTTGATCTCACCGATCTGAATGATCCACGTGGCTGGGGTGATCGCTGGAAGACGGCCAAGGTCATGCCGACCTTCTTTGACAAGGTGATGAAGAAACCCTTTGAAGCGCTCGGCTCCACGAAACTCTCCGCAGGCCGCGCGCACTTCCAGGTCATCACGCTCACGGAGGCCCAGACCGCCGAGGCCGCACGTCTTAGCGCTGAGATCTCCGGGCCGCTGATCAACATGCCTTTTCATCTCGCCTGCGCCATGCGCGCGCATCACCGTGTGTTTCAGCATCGCGGCGTGAAGCCCGAGTCGCTCATGTGCTGCATCCCCATCCAGGTGCGACGGAAAGGCGTGCGCGGGCCGCTGTTTCAGAATCATCTCACCATGTTCTTCTGCAATCTGCTCGCGGATGAACTCACCACGCTGGCTGCCGCCGCGCAGTCGCTGCACCAGCAGCACAATCGCTTCATCAAAGACAAGATTGGTGATGCCTTCCGCGATCTCATGTGGCTCATGCGCCCCATGCCGCCGAGCCTGCACATGACCTTCATCAATTTCCACATGAAGGGAAAATTTAGCTCCTTCTACCACTCGAACACCGGTGTCTTCGCCCCCGAGTTGACCGAGTTCGGCGGTGCCACCGTGACCAATGCCTACCACGTCCCCAGCTTCTCTGACCCACCAGGAACTGGCGTCTTCACCAACGAGAAAAACGGACGACTCGTCCTGACCCTCTGCTGGCGTGAGGGCACTCTGACGGATCAAGAGCGGCAGATCTTCATCGATCAGTTGATGAGCGATCTCGGCGCAGTGTGAGGCGATTATTGGTAAAAAGTTAGACAAAGAGCACGCGTTCTTGCGTGAGCCTTGCGCATTGCCTATTCTGGGCGACTCGCTGTTATGAAGATCGCCCAGAAATCACTCCGCGTCGGCATCGTCGGCGCTGGTCCTGCCGGTGCCACGCTCGCTGCTCTGCTTGCCCGTGAGGGCGTGGATGCCGTGTTCTTTGATGACGGTAAGCGTCCCGACATGGTCGTGGGTGAGTCGCTCATTCCTCGTTTGGTCACCGTATTTCGCAGACTCGGCATCGAGGATGAAGTGGCCAAACTCGGCACCTACAAACCTGGCGTGACTTGGATCTTCGATGAAAATGATGCGCTCGAACTTTCCTTTGAAGCCATGCGCGGCGTGCTGCCGACCTATGCTTACAACGTGCCGCGTCGGCCCTTTGATGATCTCATTCACGAGACGGCCCTGAAGTCCGGCGCACGCTTTATCCCCTGCCAAGTGAAGCTCGAACTCGGTGCCACCGAGCGTGGTGAAAAAGTACCGCGTCTCGCTGCGGAGACGCTTGCTTTGGTTCCCGATTGGCAGGGCAAGCAGCCGGATTTGTTGGTGGATGCCAGTGGCCGCCGCCGCTTGTTTGCGAAGCTTCTCGGACTCACGGCTAAAGTCGGCCTGCGCAAGGACGTATCCCACTTTGCCCATTATGAAAACGTCACCATGCCCATACCCGCTGGGCAGACAGTCATCACACGACTGAAGCATGGCTGGTGCTGGCGCATCCCTTTGCTGCATGCACTCTCCATCGGAGTCGTGGTGGATAAAGACCACGCTAAAAAATATGGCAGCACCGCTGAGGAGCAGCTTGAGGCGATGATCGATCAAAACAAGCCCTTGGCCGATGCCTGCTCCGAGCGCAAACGCATCACTCCCGTGACGACGTATGCGAACTACCA
>JBEBGU010000185.1:0-7098 GCA_040081325.1 Prosthecobacter sp. | reverse complement strand
CGAAGAAGGCGTGCGCGGCGGTGAGGCCTATCAGCTCCCGCCCGGCCCGAATAGCCCTGTTGGCATCATCTGGTGTGGCATCAGCAAATCCGGCATCGGCCTCCACGGTACAGCCTCTCCAAAAACCATCGGTCGCGCCCAAAGCGCAGGCTGTGTGCGGTTCGCCAATTGGGACGCGATTCGCCTGCCGACTCTCGTGCGGCCTGGGTCGCGCGTGATTGTGCGGTGAGGCGTGGAGGATCACAAAAAACATCCCACACTCATCTTGCCAAGAACCGATGTCCCGCTAGTCTCCGCATCACTGATCTCAGAAACTGGAAGGGTGGCAGAGTGGTCGATTGTACCTGATTCGAAATCAGGCGTGGGGAAACTCACCGAGGGTTCGAATCCCTCCCCTTCCGCCATCAGTCAACTCGGCAACTTAAAGGCCCGAGGGTTTGATGGAGATAGCTCTGTATCAAAATAGAAAGACGCGGATGTTTCCACCCGCGTCTGTCATTTGGGATTCGAGCTGCCAGTGAATCAGCTCACGAAGCTGATCTTGCCGACCTGACCTGCGGCCATGGCTGCGTGCTGGGCATCGCTGCATGCGCGGTCGATCGGGGCATCGGGCTCGGCGGCGTTTGGTGTTAGCAGGCCGTTGGCGATCATCCAGCTTTCGACTTCTTCACCGCTGATGTCGGGAATCATGGTGCCATTGATTTCCACGCAGGGGCTTAGCGGCTGGCCACTCTTCTGTTCCATCTCCCAGCGGAAGGCGGGGTTCTTGATGATGTCCTTCTCCTCATAAGCGAGATCGTATTTACGGAAGATGGCGCGGATGCCTTCGCTCCAGCCACAGTAGGTTTTCAGGTAAGCAGTGATTTTGGGTTGGCTCATAAGTTTGGTATGTTTTCGATACGGACGGTGGCGGTGATTGGCCGCAAGGGAATCGTTATTCTTGACTCATAACGCAGCGATGCGGCGGCAGACTTCTTCGACATTGGCGCGGCTGTTGAAGGCGCTGATTCGGAAGTAGCCTTCCCCAGCGCTGCCGAAACCACTGCCGGGGGTGATGACGACATTGGCTTCGTTCAGCATCTTGTCGAACATCTGCCAGCTCGTCAGACCATTCGGGCAGCCGACCCAAACGTAGGGCGCATTCACCCCGCCAAAAACTTCCAGTCCGGCCTTGGTGCAGGCTTCGACGAGCAGCTTGGCATTGCCCATGTAATGCTCGATAAGCGCAGCGACCTGGGCTTTGCCATCAGGGCTATAAACGGCTTCAGCGCCGCGTTGGACGATGTAGCTGACGCCATTGAACTTTGTGCTGTGACGGCGGCTCCAAAGCGGGTGGATGGCGAGCTTGGTGCCGTCTTTCTTCTTACCCATGAGTCCCTTCGGAATGATGACGATGGCGCAGCGCACGCCGGTGAAGCCCCCATTTTTTGAGAAGCTACGGAACTCGATGGCGCAATCACGCGCGCCTTCGATTTCATAGATGCTGCGTGGAATGGATGGGTCTTGGATGAAGGCCTCGTACGCGGCGTCGTACAGAAGTGTGGTGCCATTCGCCAGAGCGTATTTCACCCAGGCTTCAAGCTGCGCGCGTGTGGCTACGGCTCCGGTCGGATTGTTCGGGTAGCAGAGATAAGCCAGATCCACTGGCACCGTCGGGATCTCTGGAACAAAGCCATTCTCAGGCGTGCATTTCAGATAGTGCAGACCTTCATAAGCACCGCTTTCATCAGCCTCGCCCGTGTTGCCAGCCATGACATTGGTGTCCACATACACCGGGTAAACAGGGTCGGTGATGGCGGTTTTGTTGCCACTGCCGAAGATGTCGAGAATGTTCCCCGTGTCGCACTTGCTGCCGTCTGAGATGAAGATTTCATCTGCATCAATATTGATGCCGCGTGCTTTGAAATCATTCTCGGCGACAGCGTTGCGCAGGAAGTCGTAACCCTGCTCCGGGCCATACCCACGGAAGCTGGAGCGGTCGCCCATTTCATCCACGGCTTTGTGCATGGCGGCGCGGACAGCATCAGGCAGTGCTTCAGTCACATCACCGATCCCGCAGCGGATCATCCGCTTAGCCGCATCTGGATTAGCCTCCGTGAAGGCTTTCACGCGGCGGGCGATTTCAGGGAAGAGGTATCCAGCTTTGAGCTTGAGGTAGTTTTCGTTGAGGTAGGCCATGGTAGAGAAAAAGGGCGGCCAGTCTGGCAAGTCGTACAAGGGATGCAAGTCGCGGCATTTCATCGCAGTGGAGAACTTGTCAGACAGGCATTTTGGTCTCACCGCGTAACCAGGGGAAAGTTCTGGTTCTGGTGACTCGTGTTACGTTTCATGAGCACCCACATGCACTCCATTCTCATCATCGGCTGCGGCAGCATCGGCGAGCGGCACTTGCGCTGCTTTCTGAAGACAGGGCGCTGTTCTGTATCAGCCTGTGACACCAATACAGCACTGCTCACTGCCATGCAGGAGCGCTATGGAGTGCCGGTGTTTGCCTCTCTCGACGCATCTCTCGCGGAGTCTCGCTTCGATGCTGTAGTGATCTGCACGCCCGCACATCTGCACCTGCCTATCGCCATCAAGCTTCTGAATCTCGGACTGCATGTATTCATCGAAAAACCGCTAGCGATCGACTCTGCTCTCGTGCCGCAGGTGAGAGAGGCCATTGCTCAAGCACAGCGTTTTGTCGCTGTGGCTTACGTCTATCATCTCATGCCATGGATGGCTGGCGCACGCGACTTTCTCAAAACAGGCGAACTCGGAAAAGTGCTTCATGCCAGCAGCATTTCGGGTCAGCATTTTCCCACCTTTCGGCCCGCCTATCGCGACATCTATTATGCGCGCCATGAGCAGGGCGGTGGCGGGATTCAGGATGCACTCACGCACATCGTGAACGTGACCGAGTGGCTCATCGGTCCCTGCACGCGAGTCTTTTGTGATGCCGCGCATCAGGCGCTGGAAGGCGTCACCGTGGAGGACACAGTCAATGTTAGCGCACGTCATGGCGAAGCTCTCGTGAGCTATGCGATGACCCAATTTCAAGTGCCCAATGAAAACACCCTGCTCATCAACTGCGAGCACGGCAGCGTGAAGATTGAAACCAATCACCAGCGCTGGGGCCTCATCCGAATGGGTGACAAGGATTGGACCTGGCATCAAACTCCGCCAATGGAGCGCGATGACATGTTCATCGCTCAAGCGAATGCCTTTCTCGACGGAGTGGAAGGCAAAGACACGCTGCTCTGCACTTTTGAAGAAGCCGTGCAGACGCTGAAGTTCAACCAAGCCGCGCTTCGCAGCGCCGCTTCGCAGCGAGTTGAGAGTTTGTAGTTGAGTGTTGAGAGCTAGGGAAAACCAAGAATCACGACTCATGTCAGGCACTCTACTTTCAACACTCAACACTCAACCTCCGCTCCGCCTCGCCATGCTCGGCATGATCGAAGGAAACGGTCACCCGTATTCCTGGAGCGGCATCATCAATGGCTACAACCCCACCGAGATGGCGAACTGCCCGTATGTGGGCATCCCCGTTTACATGGGCAAGCAACCGCTTGAGTCCGTGCGCATCCCCGGTGCTCGTGTGACGCACATCTGGTGTGATGATCCTGCCGATGCGCCGAAAGTGGCCGCCGCGAGTTTGATCGAGCATGTCGTCGCCAAACCAGAGGACGTGATCGGTCACGTCGATGCGGTCGTTATTGCCACGGATGATGGAACCGACCATGTGCGCCGTGCGCGGCCCTTCATTGAGGCTGGCTTGCCCGTCTTCATCGACAAACCGATGGCGACGAACATCTCGGAACTGCGCCAGTTTGTGCAGTGGCATCGTGCAGGCAAAATCATTCTCTCCACCAGTGGCATGAGGTATGCGCCGGAGATGCGGGCGGACTTCTCGCACCTCGGAGACCTGCGTTGGATCACCAGCTTCACCTGCAAGACCTGGGAACGTTACGGCATCCATGCTCTCGAAGCTGTTGAGCCATTGCTCGGCCCCGGCTTTCTCACTGTGCAGGCTCACAGCGATTCCGGAGGCGATGTCATGCACCTCACACATCGCAGCGGCGTCAAAGTCACCATCGGCGCACTGCACGATGCGTATGGCAGCTTCGGAGCCGTGCATCTCTACGGCACGAAAGGTGATCTGCCGCTTAAACTCACTGACACCTACCACGCTTTTCGTGGCCAGCTTGTTGCCTTCATTGACATGCTCCGCACGGGTGAGCGTCCGCTGCCGTTTGACGAAACTGTCGAACTCATGGCCGTCATCATCGCGGGCATCCGAAGCCGCGAGCAAGGAGGAGCACTTGTTTGCATCGCGGATGTTTTTGGGGAGTTGTGAGCCATGAAACCCACACTCTGCATTCTCGGTGGCTGCAACGGCGCAGGCAAAAGTACGCTGGCGCGTGAGCTACTGCCGCTTCTCGGCATCCGCCGATTCCTCAACGCCGATGAGATCGCGAAGGGACTCTCACCAGTCGATCCATCGCTCGCGGCATTCAAAGCGGGTCGTTTGCTGATTGAGGAAGCTCGCGACCTGATCGCGGCAGGCTCCAGCTTCGCCATCGAGTCCACTTTGAGCGGACGCACCTACCTCAACATGATCCGCGAGGCGAAGGCACATAGTTTTCGATTCGTCCTGCACTACATCATGATCGACTCCGGTTCTCAGGCGGTGAATCGTGTGGCTCTACGAGTCACGCATGGCGGCCATCATGTTCCTGAAGAGGATGTGCGCCGACGCTTTGACCGCAGTCGGAAGCACTTTGTGGAGGATTATGTGCCACTTGCGGATGAATGGGTCTTGTGGGACAACTCCGAGCCGCCGCATCGCCAGATCGCGAACGACACGTCCCACTGCATCGAAGACCTCCACGACCATATGAACACGAATCGCCTCATGGAGCAGCCTGTCATCACTGACACAAATGAAATGGTGCGCCTTGGTTTGGAAGCCAGTCGCATCGCCACAGAGAAGATGCTCGATTTCTACCGGCGCATGGACATCAAAGTCACGCCGCAGATGACTCTCGCCGAGCCGGAGACGCAGCAGAGGCCGCTCATCTACCGCTGAGTCTCGCTGGTTCGTCTGCGTGACCAAGGCAAAAGATGTCCCGGCCTGCGTACTTGGGTGCATGAGACTTCTCCTTCTCGCCACCCTCTGTCCTCTACTCTCCGCGTTCGGCCAGCCACTCGACCTAGCCTCGCGCTGGGAACTCTTCATCGATGAGCATCTCGTCGCGCAAGAAAGCGGCCTCGTCTTGAAGCTGCATGATCCCATCAAGAGGGAGATCGTTCTCACCACGGACAAACCGTGGGAAGGCATGACCTGCGCATACTTCTCCGTCATACAGGATGGCAAAAAGGTGCTCATGTATTACCGCGGCTCCTCCGGCGGCAGTGATCACAGCGATGCGCAAGTCACCTGCGTGGCCGAAAGCACGGACGGCATCCATTTCACGCGGCCAAAGCTCGGCTTGATCGAAGCCGACGGCACGAAGGATAACAACGTCATCTGGCGCGGTGTCGAGTCGCATAACTTTTCACCCTTTCTCGATGCCAACCCGAATGTGAAACCCGAAGAGCGCTTCAAAGCCCTCGGCGGCGTGAAGCAGCCCGGCAAGAATTGGCACCAGGGAGAGACACCCGGCGGCCTCTACTCCTTCGCCTCCGCTGACGGCATTCATTGGAAGAAGATGAAGGACACGCCAGTCATCACCAAGGGTGCATTCGATTCACAAAACCTCGCCTTCTATGATACCACACGCAGCCGCTACACCTGCTTCAGTCGCATCTTCATGAGTAAAGTCCGCGCCGTGCAGAGCAACACCTCTACCGACTTCCTCACCTGGACCGAACCCGTGCCGCACAAGTATGCCGAGGGCGTGCCGATGGAGCATTTTTACACCAGCGCCACCGTCCCATGCCCCACAGCACCGCACTTGTTCCTGTCATTCCCGAAGCGCTTCATCACGAACCGCAAAAAGGTGCCTGAGCATGAAGGCCCCGGTGTCAGCGACGCCGTCTTCATGTCCAGCCGTGATGGTGTGAATTGGGATCGCCCCTTCCTCGAAGCCTGGGTGCGCCCCGGTCCCGATCTCAAGAATTGGACTGACCGCAACAACATGACCGCCAATGGCATCATCGAGTCGAGCGATAGTGAATGGTCCCTCTACATCAGCGAACACTACCGCCACGCCGACCACCGCATCCGTCGTCTCAGCGTGCGCAAACAAGGCTTTGCCTCTATGCACGCTGATGCGAAGGGCGGCGAGTTCACCACCAAGCCGCTGAAGTTCACCGGCAACAAACTCCTGCTCAATTACTCCACCTCCGCCGCTGGCAGCATTCAAATTGAAGCACTCGACGAGAGCGGCAAAGTCGTGGCCACCATGCCTGAACTCTATGGCGATGAATTTGAAGCCAACGCACTCGATGTCTCAAAGCTAGCCGGTCAGACGATCCAATTGCGCATCAAAATGAAGGACGCGGATCTGTATGCGCTGCGCTTTACCAAGTGATTCCATAACGACCATGAAACCACTTCTCGCCCTTTTCCTTCTCACCGCAGCTCTCACTGCGCAGGACATCCAGCGCTTCGTTGGCATCGACAACGTCTGCGCCTGGCCGAACCTCACGCTGATGCCTGACGGCAGCATCAACACCACCGTCTTCGGCCAGCCGAGTCACGGACAAATAGCGGGGGCCGCGGAGTGTTGGAACAGCCCTGATGGCCAGTTTTGGACAAAGCGCGGCATTCCTGCGCCTAACGAAGTGCATACCAACCGCATGAATGTCGCAGCCGGACTCGCGAAGAACAGCGACCTACTCGTGCTCTGCTCCGGCTGGACGAATGTGAAGCAGCCGCAGCGTCCGAAACAGGCCGACTTCCGCGATGACATTCTCAGCACCTGGGTCTGCCGCAGCAGCGATGGCGGCAAGACCTGGAGCCAGATCAAAGACTTCCCCGCACCCGATGAAGGCTGGACGAATTACATCCCATTTGGCGACATCAAGATCGGCGAAGACGGCGCACTGCATGTCTCCTGCTACGGTGGTGAATTCACTGATCCCACAAAGAGCACGAAGACCAAAGGTTATCGC
>JBEBGU010000944.1:0-1858 GCA_040081325.1 Prosthecobacter sp. | reverse complement strand
GAAAGTCACATCCGTCGCAGATGGATTTTTGGTGATGGTGTAGCGCAGATAACGACTGCCGACGATCTGCTCGGCATCCATGACCATATTTGCTGATGGAACATTGGTCGCGTTTGGCGTCAGGCCGAGGGCATACTCGACGAGATTGCTGACGCCATCGAAGTCGGGATCAGCTCCTTCAGCCGCCGAACCAGTGGTGCTCACGGAGCCGAAATTCTGCTGCCACCAAGTCTGACCAGGCGTGCCAGTGACGGTGACGATAAAGCTCGTGCTGGTCGTCGTGCTGCCATCGTTAACTTCCAGCGTCAGTGTCGAAGTGCCCACTTGGTCAGTCGCTGGAGTCACTGAGACGGTGCGGAAAAGACCGGTGCCATTCACGGTGATGTTGGAGGTGGGAACCAATGCGGGATTGGAAGAAGTCTTGGTGATGGTCAGTGCGGCAGCCGCTGTTTCGACGTCAGCAACAGTCAAGGGCTGCGCGGCGGTCACTGCATTGAGCGGCACGCTTTGATTCGTGAGCGCACTGATTGTCGGCGCGTCATTCACGCCAAGCACTGTTACCATAAAGGTGTCGCTCGCACTTAGCGCGCCATCTGTGACGGAGAGCGTGATGGTTGCTGTGCCAGTCTGATTCAAAACGGGCGTGAGGGTTACGGTGCGACTCGACCCTGTGCCGCTGAGTGTGATGTTCGCGTTTGGCAGCAGCAGGTTATTGGAAGAACTGACACTCACTGGCAGGGATGAGGCGGCGGTCTCTGAGTCGCCAACGGTGAAGGCAATGACGCTATTTGCACTGTCTTCACTGATCTCCGTGTCGATGACATTGCTTATCGTCGGAGCCGTGTTTGGAAGACTGCTTGAGGGGGCGGTGAAGTTGATGCCGGGAGCTGTGGGCAGCATCACTGTGGCAGGAATCGCCACACGCGAGATGCCGGGGCCGGTCCAAGCGACGGAGACGTGATCACCACCGCCACCTTCCTGATGCTGGGCTTCAATCCAGTAAACCTTGCCAGCGACGAGTGGGATGGTGGCGGATTTTTGCGAGCCGTTTTGGTCCCAGGATTGGTAATTGGTCCAGCCATTCACCGCCGCGATTTGCACCTTATTCGTCTGGTAGCCGTCGGTGCTGAGATAGAGCCTGCAATCATCGTCACCCGCGAGCCAGAAGGTGTAGTCACCAGTGACTTGTGGTTTGAGGAATGAGGTGAGTCGGCGTGAATAGTTGTCTCCGACTCCCTGAGCTGTGGTGAGCAGATTCAGCCTGCCTGTGTAGGCTGCGGTGCCTGTCCAGTTCTCATTCCAAAAGGCCGTGGTGCCTGTCCAACGCTGCTCGACCACGGCTTGCGTGCCTGGATTGCAAATCACGTTGATGACGCCATCACCTGATGAACCCAGATTGTCTGTGGCTCGCACGACGAGCTGAATACCACCTGGATTTGGCAAGCTGGCAGGTAAAGCAAGTGTGAGCTGACCACTGGCATTGATCGCGAAGATGCTGCTCGTGTTACCTGAAACAATGGACCAGCTTGCAATGCTACGACCCGAAGCGGGTGTGGCGATGGCGGTCGTTATCACAGAGCCGCTGCTTTGCGAAGAAGCTGCCGTCACAAACTGAGTGTCCACCACGGGTGTCGATGCATCGATCAGCATGATCGTGTGTGTCGAGGGTGTCGAAAGCACCGCGCCAACGGGGTTAGAGAGAGCGATGACCAGGCTCTCTGGCAACTCTCCGAGAACGTCCGCCAGCAGCGTCAACGGAATCTCTTTCATCTGCTCACTGGTGGCAAAGGTGAGCGTGCCGGGGGTGAAGGTGTAGTCGCTGCCATTCGTCGCCGTGCCTGAGGCTGCGAAATCGACA
>JBEBGU010000943.1:0-1862 GCA_040081325.1 Prosthecobacter sp. | reverse complement strand
GTAGTGGTTTCCTACACCTCGCGTATTCGGATGCTCAAGCTCCAGGCTGCAAGCGAAGATACCGAAGGCACGCCGCATTAGCGGCTCAGCCTCCGCCAGCACTCCTGTGGCTTCGATCAGCACCGCAAGGTTGAACAAAGCATATGCTGTATCTGTGTGATCTGATCCATATGTTACTTCAAATATGTTTAAGGCTCTGCACAGTAAAGGCTTTGCTTCCTCAGGTTTGCCTATGGCTTGGAAGACAACAGCCAAGTTGTTCAAGCTCATTGCCACTTTGGGATGGTTTTCGCCAAAATAGTCTTCCGCAGTATGAATGGCATTTTGGAGTAAACTCACAGCTTCCTCATGTCGTTTTGTGAGACGTAATAAGTTTGCCAGATTGTTTTGCACTCGAGCTACATCGCCATGAACTGGGCCAAGAGCTTCTTCATGAATCTGCAGTGATCTTCGCAGTGGTGCTTCAGCCTCATCAAGCTTGTTAGCGTTAACTAGTACCTGCGAAAGATTATTGAGGCGGTGTCCAACAGTCGGATGATTTGGGCCGTATAATGATTCGTCGATTTGTAGAGCGCGGCGTATAAAGCTCTCAGCTTCTTCAAGTCGGTTTGTTACATTCAGCAACATGGAAAGATTGTTGAGGCGAATCGCAACGCTTGAGTGGTTTTCTCCACAACGCTTTTCATCAATCTCTAGAGCCAAACGATAGCAGTGCTCAGCTTCGAGATAGAGTGATTTTGACTTCAACAACAAACCCAATTCGCTTAGTAGCCAACTAAAGTCAGCTGGTGATGTGTCGTTTTCGTATTGGCTGCAAATTGCAATAGCGTGTTGTTGTAGAGGTGTCCATTTGCACCAACTTCGGAAGTCTTGTGGATCACCGAGCTTGCTTTCCACAAAGAGCTGGATGCCCATGGTTAAGGCGTTTGCGCGTTCCTCCTCGGGGGCGGTGAGTCTGAGAATCTGCTGGACGAGGCGGTGGAGCTTGAAGCGGGGTGGATCGTCGTCGCGGGTTAGGAGGCTGTATTTTGCGGCCTGGGACAGGGCGCGCTTGGCGGCGCGGTGGCGGATTTTGACTTCGTCATTGGCATCCGGGGCGGAGTCGAGCAGGAACTCGGGGATGGGATCGGGGGCGAAGTGGGCGAAGACGATGAGCCAGCGGCGGGTGTCGGGGTCGAGTTTGTCGAAGCTGGTCTTCCAGGTGATGAGGACGGGACGTGGGGCGAGCATGTCTGGACGCTCGTAGGGGATGATGTGGCTCTCGAACCAGTCGAGCAGGCTTGCGGCCTCTGCTTCGTATTCGGTGATGTAGCTGGTGAAGGTGAGGCGCTGCTCACTGATGTAACCGGCGGCTTGATGCAGCGCCAAGGGGAGACCTTCAAGCAGATCGGCCAGACGGCGGGCCTCGGCGGCTTCATCATCCGTGCGGCGGCGCATGCCATCCGTGAGTTGGAGGAGGAGGTTGGTGGAGTCTTCGGGACTGAGGACTTCGATGTTCAGGGCTTCGACATTGCTGCCCCAGTGTTGCAGGCGGGAGGTGATGAGAACGTGCCCGGTGGTAAGGCAGCCCAAGTATCCGGTAAAGGCAGCGGCGGCGGCTTCGTCATCGACGTTATCAACGATGAGGAGCCAGTCGTGATGGGTGGCGAACCAGTTTTTAACGGCGGCGATGCGGACGGCCTGATCGCGCTGGACTTCGCCTGGGGTGCCGAGGTGGATGGTATCGAAGAGAGCCGAGAACCCGGCGTCGAGCCGATCCGATGAGTCGCCACTCACGAAGAGCGTGGCGGTGTAGTCGGCCTGATGATTGAGGGCGTATTTGACCGCCGCGTGCGTCTTCCCGATCCCACCAAGCCCAGCGA
>JBEBGU010000942.1:0-1862 GCA_040081325.1 Prosthecobacter sp. | reverse complement strand
CCCATCGTCGATGCCGGGTTGCGCGAGCTGCTGAGCACGGGCTTCATGCACAATCGCGTGCGCATGATCGTGTCGATGTTTCTCACCAAGGATCTGCACTGCCACTGGAAGCTGGGTGAGAGCTTCTTTATGCGGCATCTCGTGGATGGTGAGAACGCCAGCAACAACGGCGGCTGGCAGTGGAGTGCGGGAACGGGGGCAGATGCCGCGCCGTATTTCCGCATTCAGAATCCGTGGACGCAAACGAAGAACTACGACCCCGACGGAGCCTACATCCGCCAATGGGTGCCTGAACTGAAAGGCGTGTCCCCCGAGCGCTTCCAGGCCCCACCGAAAGATGGCCGCGCGCTGGCTCCAGGCTATCCGCTGCCCATCGTCGATCACGGCACCGAGCGTGAGCGCACACTGGCGATGTTTGCGAAGCATCGGCAGAAGTGATCACTCAATGTCGTTAAGTTAACGCCAGTCCTTTGATTTGTTCCCGATTCAGGCAGCCAGCAGATTGGCTTCTGAAGAATATGCTGGCCTCCCCGAATCTTGCTGCTGAAAGTGACATCGACCTCTTCCCAAATCAGCCGAGTAGTTTGGCAAATCAGATCCGCGGTGTGGAAGAACCTCAGCGCGCCAAACATACCTAGCCTACGAGGAGCCACGGAGCGCGGAGTTGATGACGCAGCACACCGCACCATCCACGGCACCGCGCGTCCTTCCCAAGGCCATTGCTCCGGCTACCCGCTGCGGAATGAATTCCGCGCTCCACGAGCCTTACAGAATTCACACCACAGACCTGCCTTCGCGGGTGCGAGCTGGTGAGACTTACATCGACCCGAGCGTGAGAGTTCCCTCCCTACCACAGTTCGCCTCTCTGGCGAAAGAACTGCCCCGTGCCTTGAGGGCGGGTGCTCCGCTTCATGTGCGTCATCCCGTTTTGACGGCCCTGTTTCTCGGCGCACTGCTGGCGCGTTGACCTTGCACTGATGGTCCGTTTACATAGCATGGCAGCATGAGCCGCACCCAACGCCGCCCTTACCGGAAAAGTCGGGCATTTGATTCCTTCCTGCCGCAGCCACGGCGACTGCCCGTGGTGCCTGGGGAACCGCATGCACAAGCACCGCAAGCGCGGGGTGGTCATCAGCAAAAGGCAGCGAGGGTGAGCGAGTCCTACGGCCTCATGCCGGAGGAAGCGCAGCTCTTGCAGGCCACCGCGCCGCTGAGGATGCCGTTCACGGGGATGTCCAAATCTCACGCTTGCCAGTTTCCGCGCCGCCCGACATACTTGTGGCATGACAACGCTCTCCGTGAAACTCCCTGACAAGCTGGCTGCCGCCGTGGAGCGTGCCGCGAAGGCTCGGCGCAAGACGCCCACGGCCTTTGTGCGTGAGACGCTGGCGGAAAAGACCGCCACACCCCAGGCGAAAAAGGGAGCCAGCCTGCTAGAGCGCACGAAGAACCTCTGCGGCATCGCCGCAAGCGGACTGGGTGAACCTTCCACCGTCAGGGAGCGTTGATCGTGGCCTTTGATTTCATGACGGAGGCGACGGCCATCCGCACGCTGATTCATCGCTACCGTAGCGTGCCTATGTCTTTGGCGGATGCCTGTCTGGTGCGCCTGAGTGAGAAGCACGAGAACTGCGGGGTCTTCACGGTGGATTCTGACTTCAACATCTACCGTCGCCATGGCCGGAAAACGATCCCGCTGCTGGCTCCGTTTGCAGCCGTGTCATGACTCCCGCCCTCCATCCCGAAATCCAGCGCCTGTCGGACCTGAACGCCGAACTCCGTGCTCAGTTGGCGGATCTGCTGACCGAGGCGCATGACCTCACGCACACTGTGCGCCCAAACCTGCTGGCGATCTATCAGTC
>JBEBGU010000941.1:0-1866 GCA_040081325.1 Prosthecobacter sp. | reverse complement strand
TCATTGGCATCAGCGCGCCGGTTGCTTCCCACCCCGCGTGTGGTGCCCCAAAGATAGCCGTTCTTATCCATAGTCAAAGCTGCGCGTGGTTGCTCGCCTCGGAACGCGCCACTGCGACCAGTGAACTGCACCACGGTGGACGCGGCTCGTGTTTCCATGTTGATCTTGAAGACCGTGCCTTGGTTAAATGTCCCGCCTCCCCCAGCCGTGCCCCACAGGTATCCATGACCATCGTTGACAAGGCTGCCACGAATGGCGGTTCCCGGATGTGCCCCGCGAGTGCCCGTTAGCTCCAGGACTAGCTTCGGTTTCCCCGTCTTGCGATCAAATCGGTAAACCGCTTCATTCGTTGTCCCCCAGATCTGACCATCAGGGCCTTCGATCGGTCTGATGGTGAGTCTGAGATCCATGGATTCAAACTTGGTAGAGAAGCTTCCTGTTCTTGGATTGTATTCAAACAGCGTGCTCGGCTCGCGATCATCGCGTCCGTTTGTAACACCCCAGAGACAGCCGTCCTGGGTCAGCAATAAACCATCCACAGGCCCAGTACTTCCGTCATGGCCATTGAATGAATAAACTGCCTGCCACGCCGTGCCATCTGGACGCACCTTGTAAATCAAACCCTGGCCGTAGTCACCCGCACTGGACATTGCTCCCCAGATCCAGCCATCCTTGTCCAAAGCAAGGTAGCCCATTGGATTCTGCGGAGTAGTGGGGAAGCTATGCACCAACTCATGCGTCGGCCTATTATTCAGAGACGAAGTCGGTGCGACCGTTGGGGAGATAATCAGCCTGTCTTGATGCCGCTTGGCGATGTCGTTGGTATCTGTGGCTACGGTGACAACTTGTCTTTCCATCCCACTTACTCGTTCGGCCCTCGTGTCGGTCCATTGTGTGGTTGCTACGACTCCTGACACGACGACTGCGGCCACAGCCGCCGCCTTGGCTAGAGGTGAACTCCACCACACAGGCGGAACCATGATCGGGACGCCGCCGAAGCCGGCCATACTGAGCTTGCCCAGGGTCAGAGTGAGTGATGCGGGCACGGCGGCGTTCGCTGCCTGCGAGAGTAACATGGCTGCAAAACCAGCACCACAGATGAGGCCCTTTGACTTTAAGCGAGTGCGTAACTCGACTACGCCTGCCTCCACCGCCCGTGATATTGTGGATTGACTCACACGCAGATGCTTGGCGATCTCACGCTGTGATCGTCCTTGCAGAAAGTGCATTACCAAGGGGCAGCGCAGTTCCTCTGGGAGATCATCAATGACCGAGTCCAGAACGCCTTCAACTTCAGTCCATGATGATTCATCTGAGCTGGCCTCGATGGCGCTTGCTTCGTGTTCATAGCGCCTCCGTGTCGAGTCGGCCCGCACCAAATTGCAAGCTCTGCGCCAAGCGACACGATGCAGCCATGCGGCCACTGACTCCGTGATACTGCGCGAATGTCGCGCCAGTTGGAGAAAGGTTTCCTGCGCGACATCTTCCGCCAAGGCCGAGTCTTGTGTGACACGTTTTGCTGTGGCGAACACCATCGGCGCGTGAGCCTTCATCAGCTCCTGGAAGGCTGGAGCATCACCACGCTGCTGGTATTGGGAGAGAAGTTGAAGGTCAGTCTGCATGGGAATGTTGGTTTCTGATGCAAGGACACGCCTCGGTGGCAGGTGATGCAAAATAGTCAAATTTTTGAAAGCATGAATGAAGCTGATCCTCCTCTGCACGACATCCGCCCTGTGCACCTTTATAAACAAAGACGCCCCCGAACCAGTGGGGGTTCGGGGGCGTGCTTTGAGGTCTAGCTTCGGGGATTAAACGAGGTCGAAACGGTCGAGGTTCATCACCTTGTTCCAGGCTGCGACGAAGTCG
>JBEBGU010000184.1:0-7203 GCA_040081325.1 Prosthecobacter sp. | reverse complement strand
GCTACATCCAGTTCAATCATCCTGATCTCAGCAATATGTTCATCGACCGCGATGGCGACGGCATCGCCGATGGCGGCTTCGTCGGCGTCGGCGGCATGATTGACGCCACCGAAACCGAAAACGGTCCCGGCACCGACATCCTCCACGATGCACCCTTTAAGGTTAGCCGCGCCCCCGGCTCACTCGCCGCCAAAGCCAGCAGCGTGCGCGAATTCGTCTGGCGTCAGCTTTTGAATCAAGGGCACCGCCTCGTCGCTGTCGGCGTTGCCGATGCGCATAGCGTCTATGGAAATGGCGTCGGCTGCTGGCGCGGCTACATCCCCAGCAGCACAGACGAACCGGCGAAGATCGACTGGGCGGAGCTGGCTCCGCGCGTGAAGCAGGGGAACATGGTGCTGACCACTGGCCCCTTCCTCGAAGTCACCACACAGAACGGCAAGATCGCCGGTGACGACGACCGCGCTACGGGCGGCATCGACCTCAAAGTCCGCGTGCAATGCACCGACTGGCTCGACATCGACCGCGTGCAGGTGCTGGTAAACAGCCGCCCTGATCCCAAGCTCAACTTCACCCGCGCCGCGAACCCCAAGATGTTCCAGGACGGAGTCGTGAAGTTTGACCAAAAGATCCACGTCCCGCTTCAGCACGACGCGCATCTCATCGTTGTCGCCATCAACGAAAACGGTGATTCCAAGATCGGCTTCGGCACCAGCGACTACGCCAAGATGCGCCCCTGCGCCTACAACAACGCCATCTACGTCGATGCCGACGGCAAAGGCTTCAAACCGAACTACGACACCCTCGGTTACGATCTCCCAGCCATGGGCATGACGGCGGATAAAGCAAAGGCGCTGCTGGAGAAGAAGTGATCGAATCACGCTGACTGCTGCTTTTGCACTCGCCGCCGTGCGGATCGTGCGGATAATCCATTCAGCGCATGAGCAACGCGGAAAAAATCGATCTCGATACGAGCCGCCTTGGATCGGCGCAGGCAGGTCATTGGCCTGTTCCGGGCGCAGACACGCTGAACGAAATCCTGCCGAACTACGAAGTGCTCGACTTCATCGGGCGCGGCGGGATGGGCGCGGTGTACAAGGCGCGGCAATTGTCCTTGAGTCGTATTGTGGCGGTGAAGCTGCTCTCGGCGCACTCGTCGGCGCGTGAGAGCGGGATGGACTTTGCGACGCGATTTAAGGTGGAGGCGCAGGCGATGGCGCGGCTGTCACATCCAAACATCGTGCCGGTGCATGATTTCGGCGAGACGGGGGACGGGCATTTGTTTTACGTGATGGAATTCGTCGATGGCGCAGATCTCGCCAAGCGAATCGAGAGCAGTGGCAAGTTGCCGGCGGATGAGGCAGCGCGTATCGCGCTGGCGGTGTGTGATGCGCTGATCTGTGCGCATGCGCAGGGTGTGGTGCATCGCGACATCAAGCCATCGAACATTCTCATCAGCGGCGATCAGGTAAAGGTGGCGGATTTTGGCTTGGCGAAGATCGATGATCCGGCGACAGCGTCGCTAACGCTCTCTGGCACGTCGATGGGCAGCCAGGGCTATGCGGCGCCGGAGGTTTTTTCGAAGGCGAGCATGGCGGATCACCGTGCGGACATTTATTCACTCGGCGTACTGCTTTACGAGATGCTAACGGGAACGGTGCCCCGCGGAATGTTCAAGCTGCCGTCGGAAAAGGTGCCGGGGCTCGATCCGCGCTTCGATGCGATCATCTGCAAGGCGATGGAGGAGGATCGGGACGAGCGGCAGCAGAGCGTGGCGGAGCTGCGCGAGGAGCTGGCGGCGATCACGGCGGCTCCCATGCTGGCGTTGGTTCCGATGGTCGGAAAAGACGTGAGTGGGGCGTCTGCGATGCTGATGGTGCGCGCGCGGCGGCGCTTGGACGGGCGGCGAGTGGCATTGGCGGGCGCGGCGGTGATCGCGGCGGGGCTGGCGCTGTTTTTTTGGAGTCGCGGGCCGGTTCCGTTACCGCTGGCGACAAACACCGGCTGGGAGGATGTGCTCGCGCAGATCGACCTTACGAAGCATCGCAGCGCCGGGCATTGGAAGATGGTGAGCGGACAGTTGACGAATCTTTATGACACGGGCGGCGGTGCGATCGAGTTGCCGGTCGCAGCGCCGGGCGCTTCGGATTTGAGGATAGAAATCACACGGCTGTCACCGGGCTCGGGGAATCTCACGGTGGCGTTTCACATCGGCGCTCATGGCGGGCAGTTTGCCATTTCGGACTATTCGCGACCGCGCGCCGGGCTGGAGTTCATTGACGGGAAATCCATCACGGACAATGGCGCGCATGTGGAGCATGTCGCCGCCTACTTGAGCATCGGGCATCCGCATGAGATCCTGCTGCGGCTCCGAGACGAGGGGATGAGTGCGCTGCTGGATGGACGGGAGATTTACCGCTGGAAGGGCGACTGGTCGCGTGTCACGCAACAAGGGAGCTGGGTGCCGGAGAGTCTGAAAGACCGCAATGCGTTCGCCATCTCGTGCAGCAGCGGGCGCATCCGGCTTGAGGAGGTCGCATTCAAGCATGTGCCGGGCGCGGAGGGAAAAACGCTGCCACCGGAGGCATTGGCTGAGCCGCCGCTGCCGGAGGCGCGTGTTTTCGCAGGGAATGGGCACCGCTACCAGTTCGTGCCGGGCCAGTTCATTTGGACGGCGGCGGATGCGAACGCGAAAAGCATGGGCGGTCATCTCGCAACGCTGACCAGCCAGAAGGAGCATGATTGGGTTTGGGCCACGTTTTCGCCGTGGCTGCCTTCGCAACCGGCCAAAAGCCGCAGCGCGCGCGGCTGGTGGATCGGAGGTTTGCGGGATGATGCCGCAGGGCCGTGGAGGTGGGTCACGGACGAGCCGTTTGTATTCACCCGGCAGACAGTCGATCCGGGGACGCCAGCCCGCATCCCGCGTCTCTTTCAGCACGACAATGGCGGCGGCGCAGGCTTGTCCGCCTGGGCACCTTCTCACTACTCCACGACGAAGGGCGGCTATGTCGTGGAGTGGGATGATGCTTCTCCCACCTCCACCGCAGAGGTCGAGACACGGCAGCTCACGGCCTGGGTGTTGAGCCTGCCCTTGTCATCCGAGCCCTCCCACGAGGACCATAAGGTGCCTGATGTGATGATCGAAACCAGCACGCGCAACTTGCGCAAAGTGAGCGAGCTGCCCACGACGCCCTTCGCGCTCTCGCGCATTCGCATTGGTCCGCTGGTGATGAACGACATCGCCCGGCAGCACCTCGACATCCTCGCCCGCCAGACACGGCTCTACGATCTGCGTATCTACGCCGCCGAAGATGCCGAAGCACTCGTCAGCATGAGCGGCCTCACGCGCCTCGGCACGCTCGTCTTCAAGTCCATGCCCGGCAAAACACGCCGCCTCACCGATGAGCAGCTCGCCTCCCTCGCCGACCTGGTGAACCTTAACTCCCTGCGGCTAGAAGGATGGGGCGGCATGACCGGCAGCGGCCTCACCGCCTTCAAGAACAAGCGCAAACTCAGCTCTCTCAGCCTCAACGACTGCCCCGACCTCGACGACACCTGCCTCGCCGAAATCGCAAAGTTCTCTGGCCTGGAGACGCTGTCATTGCTCGGTGCCGTAAAGCTCACCGACGCCGGAATCATGCAACTCAAGACGCTGAAAAACCTCAAGTCCCTCGGCCTCGGCATCCGCACAACCATCAGCGAAAAGGCGCTTGAGGCGCTGAAGCAGGCGCTGCCGCAGTGCGTGGTGAACCGACCCGAAGCATAGGCGTCTTGTATGATACTAAACTAACCTGCCTATCACGCTCATGAGGTGAGCCAGCTCGGCCTTTTGACCGGCTTCATCACCCACCGTCTCTGCAATGACTTGCTCGATGAGTCTGGCATAGCGTTTCCTCATGCGGTGGATTTGCAGGCGCAGTGTCGCCTCGTTGATGTTGAGGCGTTTCGCAGCCTCGGCGTAGGGCGTGGCGTTGTCGCCGAGGGGGAGAAATTCTCGCAGTTGCTCGAAGACCTCCAGGTTGTCCGCTTTTTGGTAGTCCTCACGCAGTCGGCTCTCGGCGGCATGGAGCACACTGGCGGCCCAGGCCCGGTCGAAGAAGAGATCCGTGTTCTCCTGGCTGGTTGGCTCCTGGGCATAGAGCCGCTCAGCCAGAGCCTCGTCAATGGAGATGACGCTGAAGCCACCTCCGCGCTTTTCAGCCCTGTCGTGCCGCAGATGTTTCGAGATGATCTGCTGCAGCATCGCCAGCATGAAGGTGCGCAGCCTGCCTTTTTCCTGCCGGGCCGCCTGGATGGTCTCGCGGGAAACCAGGTTCTGAAAAAACACCTGCGTCACATCTTCCGCATCATGCGGGGAGAAGCCATGGCACCGGGCGAAGGCATAGATGGCATACCAATAAGTGCGGCAGATCTCCTCCATGGCCGCCCTGGCATCCACTTCCGTGCCAGCCTGTACCCTGCCTACGAGCGTCCAGCGTGTGGTGGGAAAGTCGGGATTATTGGGGAGGCTGGGCATTTGAACTTTCTTTTTAACTAGGAATGAAACAATCTTTGGTGGCCGGGTAATAAATGAGCAACCTCAATTTTTTCGCCATGAAAACTCCACTCCTCCTCGCAGCTTTCCTCGCCTTCAGTCTCGGTGCAAAGGCTGTGGACACCACGCCGCCGACGCTCAATATCACTCACACTTGGATCGAGAAGGTGGGTACGGTGGTACACTTCAAGATGCTGCTTGATCCGCAGGATGAAACAGGCTTCTCGCCACTGGTAGGACCACCTCCAGGCAATACCCCTGGCAGGACGATCGAGTTCCGTAGCAAGCTCAATAGCACAGCGGCGCTACCCGCGAACACACCCTGGAATGCATTTCCATATCCGTGGATTCGGGGCGAGCCTTTTGACGTTCCGTTCAACTGCACTTCGGTCGTCTTTGAGCTGCGGGCGGTGGATGCAGCCGGCAATGTCTCGCCTCTCCAACGCCGCACCTTTGCTTCGCCATTCCCTTTCAGCCCGCCGCCAAACCTGCGGCCGCAGGTCATCCCTGGGGAGGTGCAGCGTGCAGGCTCGGCGGCAAATGTGCGCGGACTGTTCGTGGGGCGCTTCGATGGCGTGGGCATCAGTGATGATCTCGTGCAGGTGGACCGGGCTACCGGTAACATCATGGTGCGCCGCCAGATCAATGGTCAGCCAGTGCAGAGTGATGTCAGCTTCTCTCTGCCTGCTGACACCATTGAAGATTCGGCGAGCGCGGACTTCGACACCGACAGCCGGGCGGACCTGGCAATCATCGCCAGCGGTGCGCTCACCGTGTATCACAATGACGGACTCGATGGCGATGGTGTGGTGCAGTTCGGCGCTCAGACCGTCTCACTCGCCGGCACGGGTATCACGACTTTCAATAACATCGCGGTCGGTGATGTGACGGGTGATGGCAAGCTCGACATCGTCGTCTCGGGCACCGACTCGGGCGGCGCGCCCAGAATCGGCTGGTTGATCGCCAATGCGACGTGGCAGTATGACTCATCCTCTGGTGCGCCTGCGCCCTCGGGAACCACGCCTGGAAAGCTCGCGCTCGGTGACATGAATGGCGATGGCACGCTTGATGTGGTCATGGTCGATTCTGCGAACAACCAGATGATCGTGTTCAAGAACAAAGGTGCAGGCGTGATCGCGGGCGATGGTGAGACTGATGTGAACTATCAGCCTGTGCTCATTCCCACGGGTCTTGGTCAGGCGGGACCGGATCCCACGATCCCACTCATCGCTGCGTCAGTGCGTGCATTGACCGTTGGTGATGTCACGGGTGATGGGCGTCCTGATATCCTCACTGTCTTCAGCGAAATCTTATTCACCAACCCACTCGACTCCAATGATGGTCGCACGCAGCAGCGCTGGCGCTTGTATGAGAACCGTGGTGCGTCAGGCATCCGCCCGCACACCGACGTGCTGCTCGGACAAAGCCCGGCGTCACAGACAGTGCTGGAGGACATCCCTTCGGACGTGATGCTGATGGAGCTGAACAACGATCGCTTCCCCGAGATCCTGTTCACCAACTACTACAACAACAGCGTCCGCATCATCCGCTTCACCGCGCTGCTCGATCACCAAAACTTCCTCACCACGCTCGATGATGGCAGCGGCAACCCTGAACTTGATGAGCAGGAATATGTACCCGTCGTCTCGACCGGTCCTACCTTGGTCGGCCCGAGCCGACTCGCCAAAGGAAAGCTCTACACGAATGCCAGCGTGAACAGCATCGCGATGTCCTTTGCCGGATCGAACGCTGTGCGCTGGGAGTTGAATGCGACTCGCACCACCACCAAACCGCACGACATTATCGGCGGTGCCACGACAGATTCAGACGCTTCGGGAGTGGCTGGTTCCAACGGCACCTACAGCTACACGGAATACCCTGGAGGGGGCATCACTTACTCTCTAACCTATGTCAATAACACCGCCACTGCGCTCACGGGCGTGACTTTGGAGAGCGCACTTCCTGCCGACTTCTTTTTACAGAGCAATGACGAAGGCGGAGTGGTCAGCGGCACAGGAGCCTCCCGCGTGATCCGCTGGACGCTGGATGTACCCGAAAACTCAGCAGGGGTGAAAAGCTTCCGCGTGAATCTGATTGCTACGACGAAGGTCGCTAGCTTCGCTCCAAAAATCATTCTAAAGCAAGGTGCGAAGATCCTAGTGACCTCCGCGATGCCACTGGTGAAGCTGGGCACAACAAATTTCACCGTCGTTCCAAACAGTCCGGGCCAGCCCTGGCTCTTCACCTATAAGCCAACTGTCCTGCCAGAGAATGCGGTAGCTGCGGTGCAGACAAGTCCTGATGGTGTGAATTGGACGCTGATTTTCAGCAATAACATGACGCAGGTTCCTGGGACGATCCCAGTATGCACTCTGTCCGCCTCTGATGTCCCGACAACCAGCCGCTATTTCCGCGCACTCACTTGGTCCAACACCACCGGCTACAAATATTCCTCCGTCTTTAACAACTTCCTGCCACCGACCACGGGTCTAAGTTTGAGTTCAAAGTCGCCGGCAAAGTCAGGTCAGTTATGGACTTTCTCCGCAACGCAGTCGAGCACGGCTGGAAATGTCGGTGTTCGATTCCAGTCCACCACAACTCCTGAGAATGGAACATCCTGGAGCGATCTTCCGATTTATACTCCCACCATTCGATCAGGAAATGTATGGACC
>JBEBGU010000183.1:0-7207 GCA_040081325.1 Prosthecobacter sp. | reverse complement strand
GTTAAACCCTGCTGCGTTGGCAGTTCGATGTTGATGCTGATCCGGTCTGCGTAGCGCCCCGCCAGCGCGATGAGAGCCTGCGAGGCCTCAGGGATGGTCTTCAGGTGAATGTAGCCGCGGAAGTGATACTCCTCGCGTAACTTCCGTGCGACTTCAATCACCAGCTCCATCGTGTGATCCGCACTGCGAATGATCCCGCTACTCAGAAATAGTCCCTCGATGTAGTTCCGCTTATAAAAGTCCAACGTCAGTTGCACCACCTCATCCGGCGTGAACCGCGCTCGGATCACATTGCTGGAGCGGCGGTTGATGCAGTAGTGGCAATCATAGAGGCAGGCATTCGTCATCAGCACCTTCAGCAGAGAAACGCAGCGCCCATCCGGCGTGTAGGAATGACAAATCCCCGAGCCGCCAGTGGACCCCACGCCCGTGCTGCCTCGCGAGTCCTTCCTGGCCGCGCCACTGCTAGCGCATGAAGCATCATACTTCGCCGCGTCTGCCAGGATTTCGAGTTTGCGTGTGATGTCCATTACGAGGGCTGCGTGCCTGCTTTGAGAGCTGCCCACTTCCGAGTGCGATAGTGCCGATATTTGAACAACACTGTGAGAAAAAGCCGCACACCCGTCTCGGAAACGAGCCCGCCCCACCACGACCGCCCCCATTGATAAGTCACCTTGTCATGCATGATGCAGTTACCCGCCTCCTGCTCCTCAAAGCGATGCTCATGAACAAAAATGGCGAACGGTCCCTTCACGATTTCATCCACCAGCAGATGCGGGCGTTGCACCGTCTTCCAGCGGCAAGTCCAGCGCATCGGAATGACCCAGAAGTCACGACAATGCAGCTCAATCATGCGGCCTTCTTCAGCCGGGCCATCGGTTTTCAAAGAAACAAGCGTCAACGTCGGCGGCATCACTTCAGTGAGATTGTGGGGATCGCTGTGGAAATCGAACATCGTCTCCGCGCTGGCAGCAAGTGGGGTGCTCGTTTGAAAAATGGAAGGCATCGCAGTGGGTGTTACTTTTGCTCATGAATTGCGCGCGCAGTTCTCTTGCCGGAAGTGATCGTTCCTACAATGGAAGCGCTCCATTCTCCAAAGATAATCACGGCGAATGTAGATACGACGGTGCTCGCGAAAGCCTGAACTTTATTCTAAATTCTGAGCAGATACTCAGCCATCACATTTTCCGATCTTCGTCATCGGAAAGAACTGATTTACCAGCCGCACAGCCTGGGTTCTCATAAATCACTTTCCACCACCTATGAAAACACAACGAATCGGCATCATCATGAACGGCGTCACGGGACGCATGGGCACCAATCAGCATCTCATTCGCTCGATCAAGGCGATCCGTGATCAGGGTGGCGTGAAAGTAGGTGATGACTTGATCTTGATGCCAGACCCGATTTTGACGGGGCGCAATCATGACAAGTTGGCGGCGCTGGCGGCTCGCACGGGGGTCTCTCGGTTCACGACGGATGTGGACGCGGCTTTGGCGAATCCTGAGGACGAAATCTTCTTTGATGCTTCGGGCACGCTGCAACGGGCGGGCTTCATCGAGAAGGCAGTGAAGGCCAAAAAGGCGATCTATTGTGAGAAGCCGACGGCGGTGGAAGCGGCGGAGGCGATGCGTCTGGCAAAACTCTGCGAGGACGCGGGCGTGAAGAATGGCGTGGTGCAGGACAAGCTTTGGCTCTCGGGCATTCGTAAGTTCCGCATGTTGCGCGATCAGGGGTTCTTTGGTCGCATCCTGAGTGTGCGTGGCGAGTTCGGCTACTGGGTCTTCACGGGTGAAGATGGCGATCAACCGGCGCAGCGCCCATCGTGGAATTACCGCAAGGAAGACGGCGGCGGCATCATCGTGGATATGCTCTGCCACTGGCGTTATGTGATCGATGATCTCTTTGGCAAAGTGCAGGCGGTGAGCTGTCTCGGAGCCACGCATTTGCCAAAACGCATCGACGAAAAAGGCAATGCCTATCCTGCCACCAGCGATGATGCCTGCTACGCGACCTTTGAGTGTGAAGGCGGCGTTGTTTGCCAGTTCAATAGCTCGTGGACGTGCGAGTGCGTCGTGATGATCTCTTAACAATGCAGGTCGATGGCACGCACGGCAGCGCCATCGTGGGCTTGCGTAAATGCTGGGTGCAAGCCGCAGGCACCACGCCGCGTCCGACTTGGAACCCTGACATTGATCAGCCCATCAACTTTTTCGACGGCTGGCAGGAAGTGCCGGATACGACGACCTATGACAATGCTTTCAAAATTCAGTGGGAGGCTTTCTTGAAGCATGTAGCCGTCGGGACGCCCTTCCCATGGTCGCTGCGTGAAGGCGCGAAGGGTGTGCAGCTTGCGGAGCTGGGACTGCAAAGCTGGGAGCAGCGCAAGTGGCTACCAGTGGAGCCGATGGTCTAATTCAAACGTGCTGCTCTTTATGAAATCACTCATCTCAAAACCCGAAGACCTCTCTCCGAACACCTCTTGGCTCGATACCAAGTGGGCCTGGACGGGAGAGGAGGAACTGATCGATCACACTGCCAAGCCGCGTCTCTGTGCTGCTGCGTTGCTGCCGTTCCGTGATCAAAAACCGGACTGGGACGGCTTCATCGCTAGCATCCGCTGGATGCAGGCAACGGCAGACCACTATGGAGTGGATTTTGTGCCGGTGCTGAACGCAGACACGGGTTACATCTTCGACATGGATGACACGCAGTATGCCGAGGTGCTGCAGCGCTTTCGTGCAGAGTTTCCGACCATGAAGTTCGTCGCTGGCGTGACCGCTCGTGGTGCTCAGGATGACACTTCGTTCAAGGTTGAGCGATATCGTCCACTGATCGACATCGTCCAGCAGCATGACAACTGCGAGGTGATGCTCATGACCTCCAAGTGGCTCAGCGCCCTCGATCCTGAACCCTGCCGCGATGCTTACTATGAGATCGCTGAGTGGCTGATTCGTCCCGGCATCGTTCATTCGCTGGAGCCTGCGTTTGTGCCATGGGCGCGGCCATTTGGGCCATGGTTGCTGCATCAGCTGGCGATTCATCCGAAGTTCGTCGGCGGCAAAATCAGCACACTCGACGAGCCACACTTCCTCTACTGGGCTGCGATGTGTCGCGACCTCGATCTCGATTTCGCCCCTCACAGTGGTGATGATTTCGGCATCGCCACCGCGATCAAACTCGGCCTGCCATTGCTTATTGGAGCCGCCGTTAGCGGTGCGCCACTCATCTGTGCAGCGAAGGACATGTGGCTCAATGATGACTCGTCGCAGAAGAAGTTCCCAACTGGCACAGGTCGCTTCGACACTCGGGTCTATAAGGTTTTTGAAGCGTTCCAATCGTTGGAAGACCAAGTCTTCCGCCTCGATGCCAACATGAGCGCCTCTGCCTACAAGCACAGCACTGCACACGCACTACACAATCTCGGCATCATCGCCGCACCTGAGGCCCATCCAGCCTGCAAAGACCTTCGTGGTGGCGATGAAGCCTCACGCATGGCCGAAGCACTGCGTCGTCCGAAACGTGTGGCGGAGAGACTTGGCATCACGTTTTGATCATTCAATCATGAAAGGCACGGGCGGTTTAGTCGTTGCCAACACAGAACTTCGACCGCCAAATTTTATGGCATGAAGCGTTCCGCCCCACCCCGTCAGCCTCATGAAGCAATCACTCATTACTCTCCTTGCTTTTGTCCTCACTGCCATTGCTGATGGCGCAAAGACAAGGCCCAATGTCGTGCTCATCATGATTGATGACTTCGGTTACGAGTGTGTGACTGCCAATGGCGGTGAAAGCTACAAGACACCGGTGATGGATCAGCTCGCTGCGACAGGTGTGCGTTTAGAGCAAGTGCATGTGCAACCACTCTGCACTCCGACGCGTGCGGCTTTGATGACGAGCAGGATCAATAAACATAACTACACACACTTTGGCCACTTGGATCCGACTCAGAAGACGTTTGGGAATCTGCTCAAAGACGCTGGCTATGCGACCTGCATCACGGGCAAGTGGCAGCTCAGCAATGGCCTGGAAGGTCCAGCGCATTTTGGGTTTGAAGAGTATTGCCTCTGGCAGGTCGTGCGTCGTCCTGGGCGCTACAAGAACCCTGGACTGGAGATCAATGGCAAAGAATTTGATTATTCCAAAGACGAATACGGCCCCGATATCGTGAACGACTACGCGCTCGATTTCATCCAGCGACACAAGGAGAAACCGTTCTTCCTCTACTACCCGATGATGCTCACGCACTCACCATATGATGCGACGCCGGACAGTGCTGATTACCTCGAAAAGAAGGAGAACAAAAAGCAGGGTAGTCATTTCGCAGACATGGTCGCCTATACGGACAAGTTGATCGGCAAATTGATCACCAAGCTGGAAGAACTGAAGCTGCGTGAGAATACACTGGTGTTGATTCTCGGCGACAATGGAACAGGCAAAGGTACGCCTTCACGCTTCCAGGGACGCGATGTCGTTGGCGGCAAAAGCACGAGCACGATGTGGGGTACGCGAGTTCCTGGCATCGGTAACTGGCCGGGTCACTCCGCTAGCGGCAAAGTGTGCAGTGACATGATCGATCCCACGGATTTCCTCCCGACTATATGTGAGGCCACGAGTGTGAAGGTGCCAGATGAGTTAAAGATCGATGGTCGAAGCTTTCTTCCGCAACTTCGCGGTGAAAAAGGCACTCCACGCGATGCGCATTACCTTTGGTATAACCCAAGCGGTGGCCCGACGGCGAAGTTCGAGTTCGCACACGACGCCAACTACAAGCTCTACGCTGACGGCAAGTTCTTTAACGTGGCCAAGGATGATCTTGAGAAGTCGCCACTCGATGAGGCAACTCTCGACAACGACGCCAAAGCCGCTAAGGCCAAACTCCAGGCGCTGCTCAAACAACACGACGGCCCACGCGATGACATCTTCGTGAAGCAAGGCCAGGCTTTCGGCGGCGAGACGGGCGAAGACGCGAAAGGCAACAAGGTCACGAAGAAAAAGGGAACAAAGCCTGATGCCAAAGCCGCGAAAGACCCGCGCTTCACAAGGTTCTCCGAGCGCGATGCCAATCATGATGGCAAGGTCACCTTCGATGAGTTCTTGTCTTCAGCATCCTCCAAAGACTCGGCGAAGGAACGCTTCGAGATGTTCGACGCGAATAAGGATGGCTCCATGACGCTCGATGAGTTTCTCAAGCAAGGAACGAAGTAGCAGAGTTGCCTTCCGGTAAGAAGTTTCTTTTCGAGCGAGCGTTGGAATGCAGATTGATTGCTGGACGCTAAGCAAATCACACGTCATCCCTTCATTCATGAAATCACTTTTTGTCGCCTTCATCACCCTCTGCGCCTCTTTCTCCGCAACTGCTGCGGATGAAGCGAAATGGATTCCACTTTTTAATGGTAAGGACCTAACTGGATGGACGATCAAAATCGCCAAGCGCCCGCTGGGAGAGAACTTTGCGAACACTTTTTGTGTCGAGGACGGCATCTTGAAGGTGAGCTACGATGGCTACGACAAGTTTGATCAGCAGTATGGGCACCTCTTCAGTAACATTGCCTACTCGCACTACATCCTCCGCATGGAGTATCGGTTCACTGGCAAGATGATGCCAGACGCGCCGAGCTATGTGAACCTTAACAGCGGCGCGATGTTGCATGCGCAGCCACCGCAAAGCATGCGCTTCGATCAAGGCTTCCCTGCAAGTCTGGAGATGCAGTTCCTGGCTGATGAGGGCAAAGGCGAGCGCTCCACGGCTAATCTTTGCACCCCTGGCACTCATGTGGAGATGGGCGGGCAATTGATCACCAAGCACATCGTCAAATCCAACGCGCCGACATTTCCACCGGAAGAGTGGGTGCGCGCGGAAGTCGAGGTGCGTGGCAATGACGAGATCATTCACCGCATCAACGGCGTTGAGGTACTGCGCTACCAGCGCCCACAACTCGACCCAAAGAACAACAACGCACCAGCGACTGATCTACTCGAAGCGGGTGGCAATCTCATGCTCAGCTATGGTCACATCGCACTTCAAGCAGAAGGCCAGCCTGTATGGTTTCGAAAGATCGAACTGATGTCGCTCGAGAAGAAGTGATCTAGTTCTGGGTGCGCTAGTTCTCAGTGCGTCTAGTCCAGCTTTAAATAAAGGGGAACATGAAATGAAGAGCATCATTTCTTCGGTTCCGGCTTCTTGCTGATCTCCTGACGAAGTTCTGCGGCTAATGCCGTCCATTTGCTGGCTTCGGCTTCGTCGCCTTTGGCTTTGGCGAGGTCGGCGAGACGTTCAGCGGCAAAAGCCAACTCTGGCTGTTCGGGCGCGGGAATGGTGGCGAATTGATCTGACAATCCCTTGTATCCCGATCGCAGCAGAGGCCCGGCCTCATCGAGTCTGTTGAGCTTGAGCAAAACATCACCCAGGCGGCTCTCGCTGCAAAGAAGCAGCCAGTTGTCTGGGTTCA
Source organism: Prosthecobacter sp. (assembly GCA_040081325.1). Lineage (GTDB taxonomy): Bacteria > Verrucomicrobiota > Verrucomicrobiia > Verrucomicrobiales > Verrucomicrobiaceae > Prosthecobacter. Next base: position 755 of record JBEBGU010000183.1, on the reverse strand, counting down.
ATTCTTTGAGAACGGACAGGGCTTCGCGCAGTGGAGCTTCCGCCTCGGCATAGTGCTTCATGCTAGAACGGACAGCTCCCAAACTCGCGGCCGCCGCCGCAAAGTCCGCATCCTGTTTTACGCCGTGCTTTCTGCGAAGCTCCATTTCCTCAGCAAAGAGAGGTTCGGCTGCCTCCCATTTCTGCTGATTCTTGAAAAAGAACGCGAGTCTCGATAGTGCGCTGATCGTATCTGTGTGCTTCTTGCCCATCAATTGCCGACGCTGTTCCAGCGCTTTGGTATGGAGTGCCTCCGCCTTCGTCAGCTTGCCTTGGTTCTCGTAGAGCCAGGCAAGATCACTTAGCGAACTCAACGTGTCGGGGTGCGCCTCACCCATCACTCGCCGATTTACCTCCAACACTTTAGTGAGGAGAGGTTCGGCCTCCGTTAACTTGTCTTGGCCCACATAAAGCCAGGCCAGATCGCTTATTATCGCTAGCGTGTCGGGGTGTTCCTCGCCAAGCAATCGCCGATTCGTCTCTAGCGTATTTTTGAGAAGCAATTCGGCCTCCGTCTTTTTATTTTGTTTCCGGTAGATCGAGGCCAGGCTGCTTATCGAAGTCAGTGTGTTGAAATGCACTTCTCCCAAGGCTCGACGGCGTGCGTCGAGCGTTTTGATGAGGAGGGATTCTGCTTCGATCAATTTGCCTTGTTTTTCGTAGAGCGAGGCCAGATCACTCACCGAACGTAGCGTGTCGGGGTGCTCCTCGCTAAGT
>JBEBGU010000940.1:0-1871 GCA_040081325.1 Prosthecobacter sp. | reverse complement strand
CAGGGACGCCGCACCGAGGCAATGGAGCGAAATCGTGACTTCCCTTTTGATCCGGCGAAGATCGACTGCGTGGTGCTGTCTCACGCACACATCGATCATGCAGGAAACTTGCCGCATCTGTGCAAGCGCGGCTTCACGGGGAACATCTTTTCCACACCAGCATCACGAGATTTGTGCAGCATCATGCTGCCGGATGCGGCGCACATTCATGAGAGCGACATCGCGTGGCTAAACAAACACCGCAAGCGTGATGGACAGTCTGAGTTGGAGCCGAGTTACCGACAAGTGGATGCGGAGAAGTGCCTGCGCCAGTTTGTGACGTTGGGCTATGAGCGGCACATGCACATCGCAGAAGGAGTGCGGCTAACATTCATTGATGCAGGCCATGTGCTTGGCTCAGCGCAGGTCATTTTGGACATCGATGACAAGGCTACAAAGAGGCAATCGCGCCTGCTTTTCAGCGGCGACATCGGCCGACCAAACAATGATCTGCTGAATGATCCGGCACCGAGTGAGAAGGTGGATTATGTGATCATGGAGAGCACTTATGGCGGCAGGAAACACGACCTGGAAGCACAGACTTCAGAGCACATTTGCCGAATCATCCGTGAGGTGCAGCAACGGCGTGCGCACCTGATCATTCCAGCGTTTGCTGTAGAGCGGACGCAGCAACTCCTCTACACGCTGGATAAGCTGCGCCATGAGAACTGCTTTGGCCCCATCCCCACTTATGTGGATAGCCCGCTGGCGGTGAAGGCGACGGAAATCTTCCGCCTGCATGTGGATGAACTGAAGCCTGATGTGGGTAAGGCGCTATTCATGCGCAATGATCCCTTTGGCTTCGAGGGACTACACCTCGTACACAGTGTCGATGAGTCAAAGTCACTCAATAAAATCAAGGGAGCTGCCATCATCATTTCCGCCTCAGGCATGGCTGAGAGTGGGCGCATCCTTCATCACCTGCGGAACAATGTGGGCAACCCGAACAACATCCTGCTCTTCGTCGGCTACTGCGCTGAGAACACGCTGGGCTGGAAGCTGCGCAGTGGTCACAAGCATGTGAACATTCTCGGTGAAGAGTTTGCAGTGAAGGCAGAGATCGAGACGCTCGACTCCTTTTCTGGTCATGCCGACCACGATGAATTACTCGGCTGGTTTGACCGCGTCGGCGGTGCGAAAAAGCGCGTCTTCCTCGTCCACGGCGAGCCTGAGCGATCTGAGAAACTGTGCGCAGCGCTGGCGGAGAAACACCCGACGAGCCAAGTCGAAGTGGCGAAGCTGATGCAGACCGTGGAGCTGTGAACTAGCTTTACTGCTCAACCGCAGATTTCCGGTTTTGGTAGTAGGCGCTGCGAACAGCCATGTATGGATCGATGGCGTCGGAGCGGGCATCGTCATACTTTTGGAGCTGCTCGGGCAACTGCCGGACGGTGTTCACCGTTTGCGGTATCCATGCGTATTTTCTGGCATCGCCTTTAATGGCAAAGCCCCAGTTGATTGGATTGAGCGCATAGTCACCAGCGAGTCCGACCGTTTCCCTGACGGTGCTAGGGCCATAGACCGGCAGCACAATGTAAGGTCCATGACCGATTCCCCATGTGCCCAGAGTCTGACCAGTGTCCTCAGAAGGCACATCTGCTAATGATGGTATCCGGTCCGATTGTTTGATGAGTCCACCGAAGCCAGCGACCGTGTTCACGCCGAACTTCTGCACTTCTTTTCCTGCACGACCGAACTTGCCCTGTAGGCCACTGTTCACAAAGCGCACCGGGAATTTGATGTTATCAAAAACGTTGTCGAGGCCCTGACGCGCGGGCTTGGGTGTGATGGTCTCGTAGCCTTTGGAAATGGGCCGGAGGAGGAATTTGTAG
>JBEBGU010000939.1:0-1871 GCA_040081325.1 Prosthecobacter sp. | reverse complement strand
GTGGTTTGATCGCGTGAGATTTGATGCAATTTGGGCAGGCGCTTTTGAGCTGCCGTGGCCTGCACATCAAAGAGCGGGTGCTCATACGGAATGCGTTTGATGACCTTAGCGGGATCAATCGACTCAGCGCCGTTGATGCTGACGAAGTAGTTCGTTTTCTCCGACACGCCCTGGAGCAGATTCATCCAGTAGTGCGTACTCGGCTGAATGGTGCCGCTCGCGTCATACTCGACATGATAGTTCCATGAAGCCCAGCATTTGCGCGTCTTCGGCATGAAGCGGTCGTCGGTATGCAGCGTGGCGATGTTGGGCTGGTAGTTGAAACAGGAGAGTAGCTCGGTTTCAAGCTCCGTGGGTGCGGCTAGCATTCTCAACGAGGTCGGTGCGTGCGTGGCCAAGATCACTTTATCGTAGATCTCAGGGGCTTGATCTTGCGTATAAATGATGGCTTTGCCGTCCCGACGTTCGATGCGCTGAACTGGCGTGTTCAGGCGAATACAATCATGAAAGGGCGGTACAAGTTTCCTGACATACTGACGTGAGCCATCGACCACGGTCCACCATGGATGCCGCGTATTCATGCCGAGAAAGCCGTGGTTGAACCAAAAATGCATCAACGTGCGAGCCGGGAAATCCAACATCAGCTCAGGTGGTGTGGACCACACGGCACTGCCCATGGGAATGATGTAGAGATTCAAAAAATCCTCACCGTAGCCGCGCGCATCGACAAACTGGCGTAGAGTCATGTCTTCGACCTGCGGATCGTTCATCGCCTCGACAGTCTCTTGATTGAAGCGTTTAATTTTCAGCAGGAAGCGCCAGAAGCGTGGGCTGAGCAAGTTGCTGCGCTGACCAAAGATCGTGTCGAGGTTCTTGCCATTGTATTCATAGCCTGTGGGCAGATGGCGCAGGCTGAAGGACATGTTTGTGCGCTTGGTCTCCACACCCAATTCTTTGAAGAGACGGCAGAGCAGGGGATAGGTCTGGTGATTGAAGACCATGAATCCCGTGTCGATCGGCAGCTCGCGACCGTCTTCGGTGACGGTGACTGTGTTCGTATGCCCGCCGATGTAATCTGCAGCTTCATACAGCGTCAGGTCAAAACGCCGGTGCAGGAAATGCGCGCAGCCTAGACCGGAGATTCCGGTCCCAATGATAGCGATGCGTGGCGATGACATGAGTAAAGGTGAGGGCTGATGACCAGAGTTCTTCGACTCAAAGGGCTGCCTGGATTCATTAGAATGCAGAGCGCTGAGACAAAACGTCTAACACAGTGCTTGTTGAGAGACTGATTTCCCTGGGTTGCACGTCAGGAAACTCGTCGTATTCTCGCGGCCCATGCCCCCTGCCGATCGCCGCTCTACACCCATGCTTTGGGTTCCTTTGCTCCTCATCACCTGCGCTCTAGTTCTGCGCTGGTTAAAGCTTGAGTCGCCAGGAATGACCTTGCTGCCAAATTTTTCCCCCTGGTTGGCGCTAGCCTTCACAGGCACACTGGTGCTACCCCGCGCGCTGCCTTGGTTCGTGTGGCCGCTGGCGATGTTGGGTATCAATCTTGCCGTGCTGGGATTTGCCTCTGCGCTGAATGTGGAGAGCTTGGCCATCTACGCGATGTATGGTGCCATCGCTTTCGGTGCCTCCCGCTTCCGCCAGCGTCTCGGAGTGATGCAGGCACTACTCGGCGTGCTGCTTGCTAGCGTGGTGTTCCATGTTGTCACCAATACCGCCTCATGGATGGTCGAGCCAGCCTATGCTAAGAGCCTCTCGGGCTGGTTGCAGGCACTCACGACAGGTTTGCCGGGCTATGCGCCGACGTGGACTTTCTTTCGGGCTTCACTGCTCAGTGATCTGGGTTTCAGCGCCATGCTTAT
>JBEBGU010000182.1:0-7225 GCA_040081325.1 Prosthecobacter sp. | reverse complement strand
CCGACCTCATGAAACTCAAAGGCGACGCCACGAAAGGCCAGGCGATGTTCATGCAGGCCGGTTGCGTGGCCTGCCATCAGGTCAAAGGCCAGTTCATCAACTTCGGCCCCGACCTCACCCAAATCGGCAACAAACTCAGCCAAGACGGCCTCTTCACCGCCGTGCTGTATCCCAGCGCTGCTGTGGAGCACAGCTTCGGTGGCCTCACCGTCACCACGAAGGAAAATCAGCAGGTCCTCGGCTACGTCGTGAGCGAGACTGATGCCGAATTGACGCTCAAGATGGCCGGTGGTGCCACGCAGGCGATCAAGAAGACCAACATCGCCAAGAAAGAGGAAATGAAGAACTCCCTCATGCCTCCCGGCCTCGCCGCCGCCATCGGACCGCAAGGACTGGTAGATCTCGTGGCCTATTTGCAGTCGCTCAAATAAGGGAATCAAAGAAAACTTTGTAGCATTCATTCGGCAAAACGGTAAGTAACATGGCGGGCCGTATTCCGCAGCCCAGTTGGCTTCAATCTCAGTCGTATCCATCTTATGAAACATCTTATCACTCGGGCCTCATTTCTGATTCTTTTTACGAGCCTGCCAGGCTTGCTTCATGCTGATCCTCCAGTGAACGACAACTTCGCAGACGCGATCAATCTGGGTTCTTCCGTTACAGCGACAAACACAGGAACAGCCGATGAGGCGACGGTTGAGATCGATGAGCCTTTAGTGAGGTTTGATGACTTTTTCTTTTTCTCATACGGCAGCACCGTGTGGTGGAAGTGGACATGCCCGGCTGGAGCGGATCGCCTTGTGAAGGTGACAACGGCGGGAAGTCAGGAGGATGGATACGATCCGGTCACATTCGAGATGATCAGTGTTCCGATGGATACATTACTGGCTGTCTTCACGGGTGCCGATCTTCAAAATCTAACGCCTTTGGCTGAAGCAGATGACACAGTGCTGGATCAGACGAGTGAAGTGTCGTTCGTGGCAACGGCAGGGACGACTTACTATATTCGTATCGATTCCGGCAATTCATATCCTTTCAACACGAGCGTCAAAATCAATCTGACCAGTGAAGGTAGCCCAACCACAGCCGCTGCGCATGTGGCCTGGGGTAAAGCTCGCATGACATACACCGGTGGCTGGAATCCGTCGATCTCAGAGACGACGATCCCCGTGCTTACTGCTAATGCACTGAGTCTAGCGGAAGGGCATTTTACGGCAGCTCTCGTTATCTCAAAGTCAGACCCTGAGGCTAATCTTCTGCTAGCCATGGTGAATCTGGCGAAATTGCAAAAGGAGACGGCCTTTCAGACCTTGCTGACTCAGTTAGGTGTCGTGGATACATCGACTGATCCGCAACTACCCAACTACACGATACCGACTGACCCGAATGGTAAGGAGATTTATGCTCTAGGTGCCAGTTCGAGCCAGGGGATTGAGTATTTAAAAACGGTGGCACGCCCACGTCTGCTGGCATCGTTGGCGATGCTAGATAAGATCACATCCACGACTTTTCTGGCGACTCTTCCTGATCACATGCGCCTTACCGACAGCCTGTATGTGGACTATGGCGACGTGCTGATGCTGAAAGGTGGTTGCAAGGTTTTGCTCGCCATGATCGACCTGATGGAGACCTACAATCTCATCGCTCCACTTCAGGATTTGTCAGACATGGATAGTCTTGGAGAACTCGACGGACAGCATTTGGCCGATGCCTTTGGTAATCTGCTGAAATTTACAGGCACCGCCTCTGACAAACGGACCAGCCTGAAGACGAATCTGCAATCAGCAATCTCACTCTACAATCTAGCTAGCACTCATATCCGCAACAACGCCAAGAGACCCTTGGCTCGCGATACCAATCACCTTTTCCCACTGCGTGAAAACCCTGAAGACGAAGCTGATTTCCGAGTGACTCTGGACAAAGTTAACAAGTGTCTGGGTGGCACCACGATCACTGAGAATGGATGGAGTTTCAGCATCAGTAAGATCCTAGCTGGCACGGTTTCGCTGCGTGATTTAGCGCCGAACTTTAAGGGTGATAAAGTGATTAAAAATAGTGTGCCAAAACCGGACCTCGCTGGGGCTTTGCCAGGTGCGAGTCTGGACAAGGTCCAAAACTTTTTGCGTGATGAAGATGAGCTTTATGAAGGTTTGATCCATCTCGGTGCGCAGGTGACACCTGGACAGGAATCGTTCGGATCAATCAGTGATCAGGGTGGCTTATTTACGGTGGGAACCAAACATACCTTCAGCGCCACTCGTGCTCCTGGCTATGTTTTCGCAGGCTGGAAATTCAATAACCAGACCATCAGCATTCTCTCTCCGTATGAGGCCCCAGTGATCCGCGAGTACACCCTGTTGGCCCAGTTTGCCGAGGACAATGGCGACAATGACAAGGACGGCCTGTCCAACTATGACGAAGTCCGGCTGGGAACCAACGACAGCAACATCGACAGTGATAGTGATGGCTGGCCGGATGGGCTGGATGCTGCTCCGCTGACGGCTGACGCGCGCAAGTTCGTAGTCTCGCAGAATTTCTCGGGGGTTTCGCTCAATCTCCCTGTTGGTAAAGTCCTCTCCATCGCAGGGCAACCCGCTGGCGTAACTTATGATGCGGTTAATGAGCGGCTCATCGGTCGCCCAAACTTCCTCGGCGCAGGCATCACCGCACCGAAGACTTTCACAATCATTGCCACGGTGAAGCCTACCACAGGGGCGAATTATACCCTCAGACTCACCTTCACCGTGGAGCCTCTGAAAGAGAAACTCTATGGCACGTTCAACGGTCTGGTACAGCGCGGCACACTCAATGGGGATCTCGGTGGTAGTCTCAATGTGGTCGTGACTAACAGTGGTGGTGTGACGGGTAAACTCGTGATGAACGGCTTCACCTATACCTTCCCGGCCAACGCACGTCTCGATAGCATGCCGAGTCCCTTCAGTCAGGCCACATGCACTCTGCCGAGCATCAAGCCTACCACAGCATCACCTATCGCATTCATTCGGTTCACACTTGATGCAGATACTGGTTATCTGAGCGGCACGGCATCGCCAGTGGCAGGCACAGGCGGAGTTGGGGAAATTGATTTGGATGGAGAGCGCCTCACTATTCCCGGTCCGACGATCGTAGGCACTTACAACGCTCTGCTTACCCAAACCAACAAACCGAACGACCTCGCCTATCCTCAAGGAGAGGGCTATGCCACGCTCAAGGTAGTTAATACCGGCGTTGTCACTTGGACTGGAAAGCTAGCTGACGGCACATCTTTTACAGGTGGCTCTACCATTGGCAGTGATGGCGATGTCCCCCTGCATTTCACGCTCTACACCAACCGTGGTTCAGTCCAGGGCTGGACGCGGGTGAGCGCGGGCACACTCAAAACTCCAATGCTTGAGCCTCTGACTTGGTCGAAGAAAAACATCCTCACTGCCACGCGCAGCTATAAAGACGGCTTCCCAGTGACGCTTGATGTGACTCTCGATGGCAGTCTCTACAGTCCCGCAGCGGCTCTTTTCAGTATGTTGAATCTCACGACTGGAATCGACAATGCCGTCAGCAGTTTCAGCCAAGGAAATTTAGATTCAGCCTTCTCTAAATCTTTCCAGATTGTTGCTCCCAGCGTGGTCAAGCCACCGGCAGTCTCTGTCACTTTGAATCCCAATAAGGTCATGCTCAGCATCGTGCCCGCTAGTGGTCTATTCACAGGCAGTTTCTACATTGGAACACGCAAAGCCGATGTCATTGGCATCATCGTCCCACACTTGCAGCGTGGCGGCGGCTATTTCCTGCTGCCTAGCACAACCCCGACTGCGACTACTTCGCCGATTTATTCGGGCAAGGTGCTGATTAATAAAAGCCTTTGATTCTGGCAGGGGCTGGACACGCTCAGCATGGGCCTGTCCATGCCCCATCTCGAGCCTTCGGTTGAAACTATCATTCAATCGCAATCCGCTCCCTATTCTCCAGATCATGTCCAAATCACTGCACCTAATTTTGATCTTCAGTTCTCTGGCTTTCGCTTCCTGGATCGGGTGGATGATTGCTAAACCCAGCAGTGATGCGAATCAGTCTGAATCCTCGTCCGCTAGTGTGAAGCTTGTGGCTCAAGCCTCCGATGCTTCAAAGCTGATTTATGGGGACCCTGTGGAGCGTCTGCGCAGCGGACGAAGCAAGGCGGAGAGGGAGGAAATCATGGGGGCATTCATGGCTCTCGGACATGAGCGGAATTCAGCCATGCTTATCGATGCACTGAGGGATGAATCTGTAGAACTGCGTGTTCATGCGGTTGAGTATGCCGCCTCCTTGACGCCTGCTCAGTCGGCTCTGGTTTTGACTGAGGCAGTGCTCAATGAAAACAAGGACGTGCGTGACATGGGCTGGAGTCTGCTGGCACCGCATCCGCTGGAAAACAAAGCGCCGGTCATTTTTGCGGCCATTGATCACGGCAGTGATGCCAGCTTAGAAGAGATGTTTTCAGAGATGGGCAGAACACCTGAACGTGCGCTTTTTGAAGCCATGCTGCTAGCAAGTGGGCGCACTAAAGACGCTCGAAAAAACCGCGTGCTGAAGGAGATGCAGGAGTGGCTAAAACCCGGTGGTGGCTCTGTGCCGAACTTTCAAAACGTGGATCAACTCGCCGCATGGTGGGCTACGAATAAGCAGCGCTACGACCAGTTCATGCTCAGGGTGGATCTGTAGTCGCGCCAGCCAATGAGAGTAAGTTGGGAAGGATTGGCGAAAACAGCATCGCTATCTCAAAAGATCCCCTTCGCCAATCTTCCCGACTGTCGGGGAAGGGTAACACGCACGGCCTACGGCTACTTGTACGCTGGCTCGGGCAGCCAGTCTTCTTGGCCGGCTCCGACACCGACGAGCTCACCTTCTTCTTCCTCTTCGCTGTCAGTTTCTAGCGGGGCAAAGCGCTCACTACGAAAGCCAAGCTCCTGCTTTACGCTGCTGTGAGGATCATCCGGGTTTTGCAGTTCTTTGAGCAGTAAAAGGATATCGAACTCGGCATCCGTGAGCTGGATCTTGGCGTCGTCATCGACGCTGAATTTGGGATTGGATCGGCCTGCTGACATGGAGCGCACGGTGTATGTGCGGTCCTTTTTCGGCAGTGAGACATACAGGTCATAGACCCAGGGCTCGAACTGGTCATTGATACAGACGACTTTTTGGCCGGTGTGAAACATGGGGTGGGAAGGTTTGCAGTTGTTGGTCCCGCGTCGCGGGATTGGCGGTATTTTGCAGTGGGTTTTACAAACCATCGCAAACGATAGCAAACAACTACAAACCATCGCTAACTGCCCGCTACTCCCGCCCGAGTTTTTTCAGATGCTCGTGCAGACGTTTAAGGACTTCTTTAATGACGATGGGTTCCTCCACACAGCCATGCCAGCAGGGCACGACTGCCTCGGTTCCTGTTTCGAGATGAGAGCTACTGTAGGCGACGACTCGGTCGCTGCTCTGCTCAAGGGGTTGCTTGCCGACACGACCGATGATGGAGTGATGCGGAACGGTGATGGGTTTATCATTCAGCGCATGCAGATAGGGGTGCTTCGGGGAAAGCGTGCCGACGCTGAGGAAGGCAAAGGCGCCCCAGTCGCGGACTTGCTGATTGAGGGCGTCTGGATTGCCCGTGAGGATCTCTTTGACGAGTAGGAGTGAGTCGAAAGGCAATCGAATGAGTGTGGAGATGCGATACACGATGCCCTTGTCCGCATACGCACTGCCGCGCTGCGGGACGGCGATGAAGATGAGGCGCTTCACTGAGGGTTCTTTGGTAAAGATGAGTGACTTCGTGAGGCGCTCGCGTGCTCCATCGGTGAGGTGCATTTCAGCAGGCTTCTTCTTGAAGTAAGCGTTCCAAAAATCATCACCGGAGTCGATGGTCTGCATACGGCTGAGAAGTCCACCCATGCTGTGGCCGACGAGGACCATCTCCTTCATCCCAGGATCATTGTGATCTGGATCGAGCTGAGTTTTAGCTTCCTCAAGCAACTCACGCAGCCTGCGTGCTGTGCTCGGCACAGCCATTCCTGTGGGGTAGAGGAAGTACCAGGGCTGAAAGTTCGCCCGCAGCACAGGGTCAGCATACATGGCATTGATGCACTGATACCAGATGTGCGGATCACTGAGTAGGCCATGAACAAAGACGACTGGGATGCGCTTTGGATCATGCAATTCCAGGCGATAGATCTGACTGTCCTTGATGGTCTTTTCTGGGAACAGCGCGCCGATGAGGGAGAAGCTTTTGAGAAACCCATCATCTAGCGCGAGCTTCTTGGCGGCACTGTAGTTAGCGGCGAGGGCGATTTTTCTTTGGCCCAGCATCAAGGTGTTTTGCCGCAAGGGATTGTACAGATGGAGTCGGGCCACGCGCGGAGCCTTCGAGTCTTTTGGCGCAGGCTCAAACTGGAGCAAGGCTGTGAGTGTGAGATGCCCACCATTGAGAGGCATGAGGGGATACTTTTTGGCCAGAGTTTCTGAATAAGAAATCTCACCGACTACTGGCACGCCGATGCCTGCTTCGATCACATCATGGTTGCGTCCCACATGCACATCTTCGGCCAGACGCAGCCGATCAAACATGAGCGGAGACACCTCCTGGGGATTGCCTGGAGCAGGCTGTAGATCGACTCGATAGCTGCCGCTGCCATTCACAAAAACACTGCCAGTCTGCCAAGTGCGCGGCAACTGGCGCTGGCCCCATTCCTTTAAAATAGCGGACACGGCGCGCTCGTATTTGATCTCTGCTTGATTGCGACGAGTCGGGGACTCAGAGCCGTCTTTCCAAATGTCCCATGCATGAGCAGCGTCCGCCATTTGGCTCGCCATGCGCCGCTCAGTAAAACGATTCCATGACCAGAACGGCTCCCGCACGGTGGGCGCTTTCGGCGCATGTACACAGCTGGCTAGCAGCAGTAGAGAAAGGAGAGTGGCGAGGCGATGTAGTATCACAAGGAGGTGGCTGTCTTATTCGCCGATACCCAGGATCAATCAAGTCGGCATCACATCCCCTTCGGCATCCACGTCTCCAGCTTGCTCACTTCCGCCTTGGCAGATGAACTCACAGGAATGCCCCAGGCATCGAAGAAGGGACCGAGGTTCTTGTTCGTGATCTTGGAATAGCGCACGAGAAACTGGTCGCGCTTGGCATCGTCATTGGCGGGCGCGGGGCCGAAGCTGCTGTCGGCGAAGCTGTACAAATACTTGCGCCAGCTTT
>JBEBGU010000938.1:0-1874 GCA_040081325.1 Prosthecobacter sp. | reverse complement strand
ACATCTTCTTCACGCCGTCCAGACCTTCCAGCAGCGGCAAAGTCATGCAGACCTGAGCTTCCATGCCTTCCTCCTTTTGAAGATCACGACCGACGAGGATGTTGAAGAGCTGATCACTGCCGCCGATCTCCACATCCGACCGCACCACCACGCTGTCCCAGCCTTGCATGATCGGATACTGGAGTTCGTGCAGGCGCACCTCGGTGCTGTTGGCCACGCGATTTTTAAAGTCCTCACGCTGCAGCATCTGCTGCAAAGTCACACGAGCGTTCAGTTTGATCACCTCCATGAAGGCCATCTCCTTGAACCAAGAGCCATTGAACACGACTTCCGTCTTGTCTTTGTCGAGCACCAGGAAAGCCTGCTCGGTGTAGGTTTTTGCATTCGACAGCACCTCCTCATAAGTCAAAGCAGGCCGCGTGGTGGAGCGCCCACTCGGGTCACCGATCATCGCGGTGAAGTCGCCAATGATGAGCACGATGTGATGCCCAAGATCCTGGAACTGCTTCAGCTTCCGCAAACCGACCGCGTGCCCCAGATGAATGTCGGGTGATGTCGGATCGACTCCCAGCTTGATGCGCAGTGGCTTGCCGCGCGCCAGCTTCTCCGCGAGTTCTTTCTCGCTGTGAATGGTGACGGTGCCGCGTTTGAGGATGTCGAGTTGTTCGGGGACAGAGAGCATGGGAATGAGAGGCGCGATAGTGTCTCGCGAGGCATGTCAGGTCAAATGGGCAAAAAGATTCTGGCAGCTCACGCGTATTGCGGCTCTCCTCCGCTGACTGATCCCGACATCATGGCTGAAAGCACCCCTTCACCTCTCCTAACGAAATGAAACCCGTGGCCCTCATTACTGGCGGATCAGGCGAACTCGCCCAGGCCATCCGAACCGAGTTAGAGGCTCAGGGCTGGATCGTTCACGCACCTTCTCATCATGAGATGGACGTCACTGATAAAGCACAGGTGCAGCGTGTTTTCAGCACCCTGGAGAGACTCGATCTACTCATCCACAACGCCGGCATCACTCGCGATGCTTTGCTCATCAAGATGACCGAGGCCGACTTTAGCGACGTGCTCAATGTGCATCTCAAAGGGGCCTTCCTCTGCTCGCAGGCTGCCTTAAAAATTATGGTCAAGCAGCGCCAGGGCCACCTCATTCACCTCGGCTCCTACAGCGCCCTCAGCGGTCCCTCGGGCCAGGCTAATTACGCCGCAGCCAAAGCTGGCCTGATCGCATTGACCCAAAGTCTCGCTGCCGAATACGGAGCACGCGGGATCCGCGCCAACTGCCTCCTCCCAGGCTTCCTTGACACGAAGATGACCCGTCACCTTCTGGACGATGAAACCCATCGCCAGCGAGTGTTTGCCGCGCACACACTCGGCCAGCTAAGCACCGCGCAAGACAGCGCGCGCTTCATCGCTTTTCTGCACACGATGCCTCACGTCAGCGGCCAAGTCTTCCAGCTCGACAGCCGAATCTCACGCTGGGTGTAGTCAGACTCATCATGAAATTAAGCCAACTATTATTCTTGCTGACAGCCTTCAGCCATTTGGTTCACGCACAAAGCATTTCACCTGACTGGCAGCTCGAAGGAGCGGCTCCATGGCAGCCTCGCGATTCGCAGGCAGAGTGGGTGTTTCGAGATCAGCTCTGGATCGGTGGCGGATGGTTTCAGTCGTTTGCAGAACCGCCCCGTGATGTTTGGTCCTCTCGTGATGGCAAGGAGTGGAAGCTTATCGAAAAGAACGCGCCTTGGCTGCACAGCGATCTGCCGATGAACATTACCTTCGCAGACAAAATGTGGATCATGGGCGGCTGGCATAAGGGCAGACTACCTGGGCATTCGGCGAGCAATCAAGTGTGGTCATCTAGCGAT
>JBEBGU010000181.1:0-7235 GCA_040081325.1 Prosthecobacter sp. | reverse complement strand
GATGTGCGGCAGGCCCCGTGGAAGTGCGGCGACTTCATCATCGGCAAGAGCACGATCACAGATTTCCCCGCCTGCCAGTGGATGAGTGTAAACAGCGGTCAGGTGGTGCGCTTCACGCTGACAAAGGAACAGATCCGCGAATGCGATCTGCGCATCGGCATCACGGCAGGTTTTGCAGGTGGTCGGCCCCGCGTGCTGATCAACCAATGGGAATCCAAACTGCTCGCCCATGTGGGGCAGCCGGACTCACGTTCCATCACCATCGGCACCTATCGCGGACACAACGTGCCTTACACCTTCAAGGTGCCTGCCAAAGCCCTCGTGGAGGGTGAAAACAAGCTCATCATCAATGTCGTCAGCGGCAGACCCGGCATTACCTTCCTGAGCGCAGGCTACGCCATCGACTGCGTGGATCTTTGTCCGCGAAAATAGACCCTTCACAGCATGCACCAAATCGCCCTAGCTCTTTTATTTTCCAGCAGTCTGCTTCACGCCGCCGAGTGGAAGTTTCATTTCACTTCCAGCCTCGTGCAGCCCGGCTTCACGCGCGTGACACCAGAGACAGCCTACGATGCCAAAACCGGCTTCGGCTTCATGCCCATTGGCACTGTCCTGGATGATAACAAACCTCAACTCTTCGCCGTGGATGCGGATGAGGGGAACTACGAGGTCAGTGTCCGCCTCGGCCATGCGACGCAAGCCACCTCCACCACGATCAAAGCCGAATCCCGCCGCCTCATGCTCGAAAAAATCGAGACCGCAGCGGGCAAGTTTGAGACCCGCACCTTCATCGTGAACGTGCGCCGACCCGGCATCAGCGCTGATCGCAAGGTGTCGCTCAAAGAGACCGAGAAACCCGTGCCGAACTGGGATGATCGCCTGAGCTTTGAGTTCAACGGCAAGCAGCCCGGAGTGGCCTTCATGCAGATCAAACCTGTCGATGACGTGGTCACGGTTTTCCTCGCTGGCGACTCCACCGTCACGGATCAGAACCGTGAGCCCTACGCTGGCTGGGGCCAGATGCTGCCGCGCTTCTTCGGGCCAAGCGTCGCCATTTCCAATCACGCCTGGTCCGGCCTCGCGCTCTTCTCTTTTGAGGGCGGGAAGCGGCTGGAGAAGATCCTCAGCCAGATGAAGAAGGGCGATTACCTGTTCGTGCAGTTCGGGCACAACGACCAGAAGGACAAGTCAAAGGACGCAGGCCCCTTCAAACGCTACAAGACCAACCTGAAGGAGTTCATCGCCGCAGCCCGCAGCAAAGGCGGCATCCCCGTGCTAGTCACGCCGATGGAGCGTCGCCGGTTTGAACGTGATGGCAGCCAGACGGCCACGCTGGCCGACTACGCCGAGGCCGTTCGACAAGCAGGAGCCGAGGAAAACGTGCCCGTCATCGACCTCAATGCTATGAGCTTGAAACTCTACGCCGCCCTCGGTCCCGACGAATCCAAACGAGCCTTCGTCCACTACCCCGCGAACACTTTCCCAGGCCAGAGCGAAGCCCTGGCCGACGACACTCACCACGGCTCCTTTGGAGGCTACGAGCTGGCCCGCTGCATGGTCGAAGGCATCAAAACCAACGTCCCCGAACTCACCCAACACCTCGCAGCCGACGCTGGCACCTTTGATCCGGCCAAGCCCGACTCCCCCGAAAAATTCGATCTCCCCCGAACCCCAGCCGCAGGCACCCCCGAGAAACCGGACGGGAACTGACAATGCCTAACTAAAATGTCCGAGCCCACCTTTCCAGAACCGCTCCTTGCTGGCCCAGAAAGAGCTGATCTCAGCAAAAACTGGTCCGCCATCACCGCCAGGGCACGGGAGGCTTGTGAAATCAAGAAACAGGTCTTGTGACCTCCGCCCGCAACCGGGATGCCTGCTCACGCCGACAATCACGACGCCTACAATTACGCCGAGCGCATCCGCGAGCGGCTGCCACGTCGGCTTCAGGAACTCCGGGAAGCCGCAGGATTCACCAAATACGGCCTCTCGCGTGAAAGCGGCGTCAGCCGCGAATACATCGGCAAGATCGAGCGTGGCAAAGCCAACCCAACACTGCCCGTCACCGCACAGATCAGCCATGGGCTCGGCATGACGCTGGAGCAGTTCACGTATCATCTTGATGACGAGGACGACGGCGAGTGAAGCCTCGTCACCTATGATTGACTAACGGCAGCGCCGGGGGCTGTGCTCCAATGGCGAGCGTCACACCCGACGCACGCCATGAACCTCCCGCTGACCTCCAAAACACGCTTTTCCACCTTGGGAGGCCGTTTTTGCCCTCCAACCGCCTTACCGCGCCAAAAGGTATGGCTACCGGACGCTCCGGTAGCGCGGATGGCGGCCAGGGTAGCCACCCCGCGCCGTGCGGTATCCCTACCGGCGCAAAAGTTAGGCCTACCCAGCGGCGCGGTATCCATCCCGAACGAAATGGGATGGCTCCCCGGACGAAAAGGTAGGCCTACCGAGCCGAAGGGTATCGCTACCACCGCTGTGGGTATGGATACCCCGCCAACCACCCGCCACCCCGCCGCGTGCGGTATTCCTACCCCAAACGCGACCCAGCAGCCCGGCGGGCGTGGGCTGCCGCCCTTTGGCTCCATGCTCCGAACCCATTGCCCCATGCCACGACCATGAATTGGGACCAATCCAACTGGGACAGCGGAACTTGGGACCAGCCGTCCGACTATTTTTCACCCCAACCCAAATCGAACAACCGCACCAAAATGAGAAGACAAACCTACTACCCAAGCCGCATCGGCGACCAAGTGAACTGGCTCGACAACTACGCCGTGAAACTGCCCATCCACGGTGCCGCCCTCGGCGTCATCGCGGGCGACATCACCGCTAGCGTGAACGACGCAAAATACGCCAACTACGTCCTCGGCACCTGGCTGAGTGCCGTGCGCAACTTCTCTCCGTCCACAACAGATGCCGTGGATGACGTGCTCGCTGGCGGAGGCAGCACACCGATGGTGCTGCCCACCTTCACCGCCCCCGCCTTGCCCGCAGGTGT
Organism: Prosthecobacter sp.; assembly: GCA_040081325.1. Taxonomy (GTDB): domain Bacteria; phylum Verrucomicrobiota; class Verrucomicrobiia; order Verrucomicrobiales; family Verrucomicrobiaceae; genus Prosthecobacter. The sequence goes on along the minus strand of JBEBGU010000181.1, from coordinate 4,222 downwards.
CACCGCAGCGCTACCCGGCACGTTGACACGCATCTTTGCCCTCATCGCCAAGATGAAACTCAGCGCAGGCTACACCGAAGCCATCGGCACTGATCTCGGCATCGTCGGCTCCGCCGAAACCGAGAAAGCGCTGCCCAAGTTCAGCGCCGAACTCATCCAAGGCGGTGGCTGCCAGTGCGTGAAGCTCAGCTTCTACAAATACAACCACATGGGCGTCTATATCGAAGGCCGTCGAGGCACCGGAGCCTGGGAGTTCCTCGCCATCGACACCGAAAGCCCCTACATCGACGAACGCCCCCTGCTCGCCGCAGGCACCCCCGAAGTCCGCGAATACCGCATGAGGTTCTGGGACAAAGGCACGCCAAATGGCGACTGGACCGATGTGGTGAAAGTGACGGTGTCGCCATAAGCGACCAAGACGAGGAGATGGGGAGACGATGTGACAAGGAGACTGGCTCATCGCTCCCGCATCGCCCTCGGGAAATCTCCTCTTCTCCCAGTCTCCGAGTCTCATTGTCTTCTGAAACGCCATGCCCTTCGATCCAACCAAACCCGCGAACAACTCGCCTGCCTCCAGTGCCGAGATGCGCAGTCAACTCACCTCGCTCAACGCCGACATCCAGCAGCGGGCGACGATCAACGATCTCAACAACGCCATCGCGAATGCCTTGGCCCAAACGAGCAACAACAGCAACGGCGTCGGCACGCTCGGCCAAGGGGCCGACAGCAGCTACAACCAGACCCAGATGCAGGACCTCATCAACAAGGTGGATGAGCTGATCAATGCGCTGAGGCGGTAGATTTCCAGCAGCGGTTGCGAGTGAAGTCACGGGTGACGCATTGCCACGAGCGCGATTCACATTGGGCGGAAAATAATTGTCGAAAAAGGGCCGGTGTCGGCAGAGGACTGGTGCATGGACTCCACACCCACCCACTCCCCAACTCCACCGCTGACGAATCGGCAGATCGTGCGGTTGTCCTTGGAGTCGGCGCGGGAGTTTTTGCGCTATCGACACCTTAGCCTGATCCTTCTCCTGCTCGCTGTGCCCGCGTGGTCGGCACCGCCGCTCATGAAGCCGTTTTTGGACTCCAACTGCATCGACTGCCACGACAGCGAAACTCACAAAGGCGGGCTCAATCTCGATGACCTCGCGTATCAGTCGGCACAGCGTGGCAATGCACTGACTTGGGAGCATGTCTTTGACCGTGTGGCGAAAGGCGAGATGCCGCCGAAGAACAAACGTCAGCCAACAGCGGCGGAGAAGGCCGCGTGGTTGGCTGAGCTCTCTCAGAGCCTGCGGACAGCATCTCTCGCAGGGCAGCAAAAGGAAGGTCGTGGCCCGGTGCGGCGACTCACTCGCGCCGAGTATGAGACTACGATCAACGACCTGCTGCACATCAAGTGCGATCTCAAAAGCCTGTTTCCTGATGACGCGATCACGGCTGGATTTGATAAAGTGGGTGAAGGCCTCACGCTCTCCGCCACGCACTTTGCTCGATATCAGGAAGCTGCCGAGAAGGCGCTGGCGGATGCGATTTACCATGCCGGCAGTCTGAACTACTCGCAGGATGGACAGCGCTTCTTCAAAGGAAACGAAAAGACCTTCACCACCTATGGGAATTGGTTGGAGGACAATAACTTCGTCCTCACCTCGCGGATGTTTTATCCCTACACGGTCATCATGGGGCCGTGGGTGCCGTTGAGCGGCAGGTATCGCGTCCGTATCACCGCGCAGGCTCGCAACAATGGGGGCAAGCCCATGCCCATCGCCATTGGCGTGCACAGTCGTCACGCATCGAAGCCGGATGCGCCAGACCTGCTGGATTGGCGCGACCTCTCGGAGACGGAGATGCGCACGGTCACCATGGAGGCGGATCTCCAGCGTGAGGAGCAAATCAATGTCTTCGGCCCCACACTGTATCATCGCGATTACCTCCTGCCGCTTGGTCGCAAAGGCGAGCGCTGGACGAAGCAGGCGCTGCTCATCCAGAAGGTGGAGATCGAAGGCCCGCTCGACAGCGATGGCAGCGTCCTTAAAGGACCATCACTCGGCTATCGCGAGTTGTTCGAAAACTTGCCGCGACGTTCGCTATCCGAAATCAGCGGCCTGCCTGCGGTCAAGGGAGCGCCCAATCCGGCAATGCCAGTGTCCGCGCAGCCCAAAGTGGATGCCGAGAGATTGATTCGACGCTTCCTGCCCAAGGCCTTCCGTCGCCCCGTGTCGGAGGAAATCACCAAGCCCTACGTCGCTCGTGTGCTCACGGCCCTCGACAGCGGCGTGCCATTTCACCAGGCGATGCTCGATGGCTACAAGGCCATTCTTTGCTCACCCCATTTCCTGCTGCATGAAGAAACACCAGGGCCGCTCGATGCTCCTGCCTTGGCCAATCGGCTGGCGTATTTCCTCTGGAATGGTCCGCCCGATGAAGCTCTCATCAAAGCCGATCTCACACAGGCCAAGGAGCGCCATGCACAAGTCGAGCGGCTCTTGCGCGATCCACGATCCGCACGCTTCGAGAAGTCCTTCATTGATCAATGGCTCGATCTGCAAAAGATCGACGCCACCACGCCCGACGGCCTTTTGTATCCCGAGTTCGACGAAGCCCTGCAGCTCTCCGCCGTGCGCGAGACGCAGCTCTTCTTCCACGACCTGCTCACGGAAAACCGCAGCCTGCTGGAAGGTGTGCAGTCCGACTGGACCTACCTGAATGCACCCCTCGGCTGGCTCTATGGAGTGCCCGAAGTTATCGGCCATGAGATGCGCAAAGTGAAACTCCCCGCAGGCAGTCATCGTGGCGGCTTCCTCACGCAGTCGAGCATTCTCAAGGTCACTGCCGATGGCGCAAAGACCTCCCCCATCCTTCGTGGCAACTGGATCAATGAGAAAATCCTCGGCATCCATCCACCGGCTCCGCCCGCCGATGTCGCGAAAATCGAGCCCGACATCCGAGGAGCCACGACCATTCGTGAACAGCTCGCCAAACACCGCAACACACCCGCGTGCATGAGTTGCCACACCGTTATCGATCCGCCGGGCTTTGCGCTGGAGACCTTCGATGTCATCGGCGGCTGGCGTGACTACTATCGCGGAGCAGGCGGCAACGGCGGCATCATCGAAATCCAGCCCAGCAAGAAGCGAGTCCATCGCGGTCCCGCTGTCGAAGCCGGCTACACCATGCCGGACGGACGCGCCTTCGCGAACGTGACGGAGTATAAGACAATGCTGCTGGAGGACAAAGACGGCCTCGCCCGCGCTCTCACGGAAAAACTGCTCACCTATGCCACAGGAGCACGCGTGCAGTTCGCCGACCGCGAGGACGTGGCCGCCATCGTGAAGTCCATCCGCACCGAGAACTACGGCCTCCGCAGCCTCATCCATCGCATTGTCGATAGCCGCCCGTTCTTGAACAAATAACCAAGAACAAGGAACCAGGAACCAAGAACTCATTTCACTCATGAACATCAGCCTCCGCCAACCCATCGCCCGCCGCCATTTTCTCAAAGCGGGAGCCGTCAGCCTCGCCCTGCCAGCGCTGAACGCCATGCTGCCTCGCGGCCTTCGCGCAGCGGAACTAGCAGCGCCCAAACGCATCCTGCTCATCGGACGGAACCTCGGCCTGCATGCGCCCTTTTTATTCCCCGAGACTGCCGGATTGAAATACGAGAGCACACGCTACCTACGGCATCTTGACGAGCATCGCGGCAAGTTCACGCTCTTCTCCGGTGTCTCGCACATCAACTACAACAACCATCACAGCGAGGCCGGACTCTTCACCGGTGTGCCTTGGGACCGCATCAAAGAGCCCGCCAAAAAGCACGACAACGGCATCTCGCTCGATCAATACGCCGCCGAACGAATCAAGGCCGACACACGCTATCGCAACCTCGTCATCGGCCCGCCTGTGCAGTGGAACTTCTCCTGGAACGACCGCGGCGTCCCCGTGCCCAGCGAGCGCAGCCCCAGCAAGGTCTTCAGTCAGCTTTTCATCAATGGTCGCCCCGATGAAGTCGCCTCCGAAACGCATCGACTCAAAACCGGCCGTAGCATCCTCGATCAAGTCAGCGCTGAGGCGAAGAGCTTCGGGAAAAAACTCGGCAGCGAAGACCGCGAGCGCCTGGAACTCATGTTTAGCTCCATTCGCGAAACCGAACAAAACCTCCTCCGCTCCGAAGCCTGGGTGAACCGCCCCAAGCCCGCCGTCGAATACCCCGCACCGAAGA
>JBEBGU010000937.1:0-1877 GCA_040081325.1 Prosthecobacter sp. | reverse complement strand
GACGCATGTTCTGGCGCTTCCTTACCGCGATCATTGTCGTCTTTTGGGCGGTGATGACGGGGCTTATCATTCGAGATATTTATTTCCCTGATCACTCGCGGTTTGCGGTGGTGCCGGTGAGCATGGTCTTCGATCTCTTTTTGTCTGAAGCGGTGGCTTTTAATAACACGCTGCATCTTTATCATCTCGATGAAAAGATCGGTCATGCGAGCTTCACGATCCGCAAGGTGTCTGAGGATGCTGAGGAGCCGTTGTATGCGTTTTTGGCCACGGGCTCTGTGAGGACGCCGACAGAGAAAGACAAGGTGAAGGCCAGCTTCAAGCTCAGCGGTGAATTGCTGCGTGCGGAGCAGTGGCAAAGTTTCGAAATCGAGATCAAAGCACCGGCCTCTGAGACGTATGCAAGTGTCGCCTGGAAGCAGGGGGACGAGCTGCCGAAGATCGAGGTGAAAAAGGCTGGCCAGGTGGTGATGAATACGCAGATGGCGAAGTCGATGATGGACATGTCTGGGAGCCTGGGCGGTAAGTCGGAATGGTTAACGAAGATGCTGCCCACTGGCGGCTTGCCTGAGGCGGGGGCGATGCAGTTCAAAGCGCGTGAGGGGACGATGGAGCTGGCTGGGAAGCGCCGCCGTTGCTATGTGGTCACGCTGTCGCCGATGCAGGGGATGGAGATGCGGATTTACTTCACGGAGATCGGCGAACTGGCGCGGATCGAACTGCCGCAGGACTATCGCTTGATCGAGCCGATGATGCATGGACTGGACCCGAGCATGAACACAATCGAGTAACGAGCCTCTACATCACCTCATGATTGAAATCGAAAACCTGACCATGCATTACGGCGACCTGAAGGCCCTTGATGGCCTATCGCTCAACATTCAGCCGGGAGAATTGTTTGCCTTTCTCGGCCCAAATGGAGCTGGTAAGACGACGGCGATCAAGCTGCTCACGGGATTGATGAAACCGATGCAGGGTAGCGTGAAACTCTGTGGAATAGACATTCAAAAGGAACCGCTGAAGGCGAAGTCACTGCTCGGCTATGTGCCGGACGTGGCGGTGTTTTATGAGAAGCTCACGGCACCAGAGTTCATGCAGTTCATTGCTGAACTCTTCGACATGGACCCGGCTCACGCGGCCAAGCGAACGGAGGAATTGTTCACGCTGTTTGCCCTGCATGAGCACTGCGGGCAGAGGATCGAAAACCTGAGTCATGGCACACGTCAGCGTCTCGGCATCGCCAGTGCGCTGCTGCATGAGCCAAAGGTGTTTATCATTGATGAACCGATGGTCGGTCTGGACCCAATCCATGCGCGAGTCGTTAAAGAAGAACTCAAGCGCCAGAGCCGGGCCGGGGCGACGGTGCTGATGAGCACGCATCTGCTCCACATCGCTGAAGAGGTGGCGGATCGTATCGGCATCCTGCATCGCGGTAAGTTACTCTTTGTCGGCACTCTGGCTGAGCTGCGTTCCGTGCAGGAAAAGCAGGGACTGAATCTGGAAGAGATTTTCTTGGAGATGGTTGGATGATTGCCATGAGAACTCATCAAGTCGGCACGTTAACGGCTTGCCTATAAGCTGTCAGTTCAGGCATTCTATTCTTCATGAAACTCCCGTCCGCACTCTTTGCCCTCAGCTTGCTGGGGTGTGCTCTCGCAGTGGACATGCCAACGCCATCACCGACAAACTTTGGGATTAAAGACGGTAGTGTGCCCGAAGATCCGCGTGAGGTTGGTGGCCGTGGGCAGTTCTTGGATTTCCCGACATGGCCAGTTTCTAAAGAGCTGCCGAATGATCTCTTCACCTTCTGCCGCCTGCGCTACAACTCGCAGGACTGGGGCCGTGGCCGCCGAGGAGGTGGTAAGTGGACCACGGAC
>JBEBGU010000936.1:0-1882 GCA_040081325.1 Prosthecobacter sp. | reverse complement strand
GTGTTGGTCTGGCGCATGGGCTGCTGGGTTTGCTGATTTGGACTTTTCTGCCGATGCTGGTGCCGAAGAAAGCTGGCTCAAATGAGGTTTTGGCAAAGTTGGTTTGGCGCTCTCCGTCAGATTTTGTGATGGCCGCAGTGCCGCCGCCTGCCGAGCCGCCCGCCCCGACTTTGCCAGCACCTGCTGCTTCATCTGCTATGTCCAGCGCTCAGCCTGCTGTGACGACTACTGAAGTGTCAGGCAAGCCCAAGGTACTGAATTTTTTCTTTGGCGGCAGTAAGGACAAAGCGGCACCCGTGGCGGCGACGATTCCCGAGTCGGGAAAAATGCAGGTGGTTTCGAGTGTGAGTAGCCCGATCACCAGCATGATGTCTGGTAACGTGGCGGTGGCGCCGTCTCTGCTGCCCCAAGGACTGACGATCAATTCTTTGGGTTCCTCTCCCCTAATGAGTGCAGCACCGCTGCCGATGACGACGGCTCAAAATACGCTTCCAGAAGTAGTCGTTTCATCGCCTAATCCCTCTCCCGAAACTGCGGCAAAGCCGATTGCATCAATGTCTGTGATGACGGGGCAGGAAAGGGAGCCAAACAAGTACATTACCTTGTCGGCCATTTTTTCTGCCAAAGAATCTATCGCACCGCCGCGACCAGGTAAGCCGGTGCTTAATTTGTTAGACATCGCGGCGCTGAATGAATCCAAGCGTGCGCAAGCAGTCGCGTCGGGTGGTGCGGACATGGCCGGTGTGGAGAATTCGCTTCAGCAGGCGATCTTGCGTGAGTGGAAGCCGCCGCCAATCAAGTCGGTGCCTGCAACTCAGCGGCGTGCGACTTTGGAGATCTCGGTGCTGCGAGACGGTCAGGTGCGTGATGCCACGGTGAAGACATCCTCAGGTTCAGAGGCTCTGGATGCCTCCATCCGCTCGGCTGTGGAGCGCGTATCGAAGATTCCTGAGACTCTCCCTTCAAGTTTCCCCAAAGAGCGCTACGATCTGCGGGTGAACTTTCAGATCGAATAGATGAGTGTGTTGCGCCTTTTAATTTTCCTGAGCCTATCTGTCGCGCTGGTGCCTTGCGCGCAGGCAGTGACTTTGCCGACATGGCTGCGGTTTTTAAAGCCGATGTCCAAAGCGGATGTCCCTAAAGCGGCCTTAAAGCGTGTCAGCGTCGCCGAATTTACGGGTGGCACAGGTGAGAGCGCTCAACGTGGTCTTGTGAAAGAACTGACTCAGGCGCGTGAATTCACTCTGACGAGTGAGTCACCCGATTTCACGATCAGTGGTAGCTCCGTGGGTGGGCGTGTGATCGGTCGTGTCGTGAATCGTGAGGGTAAAGAATTGTTGGATCGAACCTATGCGGCTCCGGGCCTGGATGAAAATTTGAAGGCTTTCGCGGATGACCTGATTTTCGCAGTGACTGGAAAGCCTGGACTAGCGACGAGCAAAATCGCCTTTGTCAGCGATAAGACAGGGACCAAGCAGGTCTATCTTTGTGATCCAGATGGCAAGGATCTACAGCAAGTGACTCACCACACCTACGGCTGTGTTTCGCCCTCACTCAATGCCGATGGGTCGGCTGTAGCCTACACGAGTTATAAGAGCGGCTTCCCTGTGGTGCAGGTTCTGGATCTCGGGCTGGGCTGGGAGCGCACGGTCACAGACACGCCTGGCAGCAGCTTTGGCGCGGCTTTTTCCCCCGATGGAAATCGACTGGCTGTGGTGATGAGCTTCCTCGGAAATCCAGAGATCTTTGTCACCGACCTCACCACGAACTCTGCCGCCTGCATCAGTGATACGACGGGTGTTCCTGGCAGTCCATCTTGGCACCCCGATGGTAAGCAGGTGATCTTCAGCGATGATCGTGGCGATGGGCCGCGCCTCTATGT
>JBEBGU010000180.1:0-7261 GCA_040081325.1 Prosthecobacter sp. | reverse complement strand
GAGATCATACGGGAAGGGCTGCTCGACATAGAGCGTGCGGGCATAGATCTCAGGCTCCTCGGCGAGTAGGCGGTCGGTGATCGCATTGACGTAGGCGGGGTCTTTGACCGTACAATTGAAGTCGGCACTGAGCCAGCGCACGCCATTGGCAAAGCCGATTCGACCGATGCGGACCATGCGCTCATAATCCCACTCGGCGTCTGTGCCGCGAAGCTTCACTTTGAGACAGGTCAGGCCATCACGCTGAATCCAGTCGGCGAGTAGAATGGGGTGCGCGTCATTAGGCTCGCTGCCATTCAGGTCGGAGTTTTCGAGCGCATCCACACCGCCGACGAGATGCCAGACGGGTAATTTCTTTGGAGCCTGCGCGACGAAGTAATCTTGTGGATAGCGACCTGTGAAGTCGATGCCGCTGCCTTCTTCCGCGTGAATGAAGGCGCTGAGATCGCGATTCATAAACTCGGGGCCGTAGGTCTCATAAACGTCACGTCCGAGCAGATTGCCAAAGGCATCATGAGTGGCGATGTCGAAGGCGCTGAAGGCGACGAGCGAGCCGAGGTAAGGCATCTCTGGGCCGCCAGCCTCCTCGTTAGCTTCTTTGAGTGTTTCAGCGAGCGGTCCGTGGATGAAGTCCGCGCCGATTTCCATCGGGTGGCCCACGAGACCGCTCGCCACGAGACGATGCGCGAGCCGGATGGAAAAGTCCTCCATACGGCGAGCACGCTCGGCCACGCTAAGAGTGCTCGGCCAGACCCATGAGACACTCAGCGGTGTCTCACCCCAACCTTCGGCAGTGCGCCCGCTGCGGTCACTCACGCAGACTTTTACCCGCAGGCAGACGACACTGGTGACTGTCTCTGGCCCGAACTTCAATGGCACGCGCATGGTGACAGGGAGGAAATAGACGGAGGCTGAGGTGATGCGGATGTCGCTGTTTTTCATGGGAAGTTAGAGAGGTTGGAAAATGGATGGCCTGGTTTTCAAAATTGAGTCGCAGGATCGGCTGAATTTTCACTCAAGCGAAATCGAGCCTAGACACGACTTAATCAACCATTACTCATTGCCCGCGATGGCCCCGAAATCCACTTGGATTCTAACACTCATGATTCACCGTCTGCTGAAGTGCTTCAGTGGAGTGATCATGCTTGGCTCGCTGTTGCTATCAGCGGCTCACGCAAATGATCTTTTGGCTTCGAAATCAGCGCAGGTCGATGCACCCGAAATGATGGTTCGCAGGGCGTTGCCAGCAGGCTCTTCGTCTTTGATTAGCCCAAGCGTGCCACCGCCTGCTAAGCCTGCGGACGTGGTCGTGAAGCCTTTCCAAAAAAAAACACGAGTCCCACGCGGAATCTCGACTTGGAAGGTGTTTCAAGATGATGTGACGGAGCTTTTCCGCACTGAGATCCCTGACATCGGCGAGCTGCCTCTCCTTCACTACGCCGTGCTTCTGGATGACGCCGAGTGGGTCAGTGAATTGATCGCCAAAGGAGCTGATCCAAATGAGATGACGCCGGGTGGTGACACTCTCCTCTGCACGGCGGCCCGTTTTGGGGCGCTGAATTCTGCGCGTGCTCTTTTGTATGGCGGTGCAGTGGTGTCACAGCCTGGATATGAAAAACAGCCCCCTCTGGCTCTGGCTTCCTTGCGTCGTGGCACAGATATGTTGCGGGCTTTGATCGCTGCGGGTGCAGACCCAAACACACGCTTCGTCTCACCACCCACGAAAGCTTTTCTCGACCGTGTCACGATCAAGGATCTCAGGAACACGCTCGAAGATGATCGTGGGATCACGCCATTGATCGCCTGTGCTTCACGCGGTGATGTAGAGGGGGCCGCTGAGCTGCTGCGCGCTGGAGCTAGTCCTTCAAAATGCACCACGCGCTACCACCGCTATCCGATCAATTTCGCTGCCACACAGGGCTACATTTTCCTCATGCGTATCATCCTGGGCCGTCAGCCCGAGTCGGAGCCGGAAATCCTGGTGACGATCGATCTGTCGAAGCAGCGGGCCTGGGTCGTCAAGGAGGGCAGGGTGATCGATACCTGCTCTGTCTCCACTGGGCGTGAGGGTTTTAGGACCCCGGCGGGCCGCTATGTCATCACTGACAAACATCGTTCCTGGACTTCCACTCTATACCATGTGGCCATGCCGTATTTTATGCGGCTGAATTGCAGCGCTATCGGCATGCATAGCGGCCACGTCACTGGCAGTCCGGCATCACATGGCTGCATTCGCCTGCCGTATGAAAAGGCGCAAAAATTCTTCGGCATCTGCCGCGTCGGTGATGAGGTGCAGATCGTGTATTGAGCCGATCTGTTTAGCGGTCTAGTTTCAGGCTATGAAATCAAACCGCCGTACTATGGCTTGTGGCCAGTATATTTCGTTAGGCATCGAGGCCGGTGGCACGCGCACCTCGGTGCTGCTGGTGGATGCTGACGACAAACAAATCATCGCCTTTGAATCTGGACCAGCCGTGCTCTCGCTCATGTCAGATCGTGAGTTGCAGTGGCATCTGCGCGACATCGCCGTACGACTGCCGCAGACACCGTCGGCGATTGGTATCGGCATGGCCGGTGCCCGCTCTGAGGCAGATAAAGAAAGGCTCCAGCGTGCTGCCTCACGCATCTGGCCAGAGATCCCCTGCATTGCTACGAACGATCTCGAAACTGCCCTAGCCACGGCTCCCGCGAGAAAGCAGGCTCTCCCGCGCGTGCTGGTGCTCAGTGGCACTGGCTCCTGCTGCTTTGGTCGCAGTCCAGATGGGCGCACGGCCAAAGTCGGCGGGCGTGGGCATGTCATCGGTGATCGTGCCAGCGCCTGTGACATAGGCCTGCGCGCGCTGCGTGCCATCATCGCTGATCTTGACCATCATGGCCGTCTCGGACCGCTCGGTGGGGCTATTCTTCATGCGCTGCTTTTCACTGAGCCGGAGCAGCTCATCTCCTGGTCGGTCATTGCTAGCAAGAGTCAGATCGCCAGCCTCGCCGTCACTGTTTTTGCGATAGCGGCAAAGGGTGATCCTTTGGCAAAGAAGCTGTTATCTGATGCGGCAGAGATGCTGGCTGAGGATGCCTGTGCTTGTGCGCATCAGCTCCTCGGCAGCAGTGGCCCCGTGGAGTTTATCCTGAATGGCGGTGTGATTTTAAAGAACCCTGCCTTCATGCGAGATGTCTCTCGTCGTCTCAAGAAAGCCTGGCCGCAAGCGCGAGTCATGCCCCTCGTCCGATCCTCCGTCTGGGGTGGTGTGGAGTTAGCTCGGCAGGCAGCATCGGTCCATGCACCTGTGGCATCGGTGATCCAGAAATCTGCCTCTGACTTTGTGTTGCCAGAGGAAATCGCTGATCTTGCCGTGCTTGCGGCTTCACCCACCGAGATGCGCAATCCACGTTCGATGGGCTTGGATCAAATGCCTTTAGGCCGTGGCATCGACCTAATGCTCGTAGAAGATGCCTCACTCATGCCGGCGATACGCAGTGAGAAAAAAGCCATCACCCAAGTCATCGCCGAAGTCATCCGCGCCTTCGAGAGTGGTGGCAGACTTTTCTATGCTGGAGCAGGCACCAGTGGCCGACTCGGCGTGCTGGATGCTAGCGAGATCCCGCCGACTTTCCGCGCCCCGCGTGAGCAGGTGCAGGGCATCATCGCTGGTGGGCAGCAGGCACTCTGGAGCGCTGTGGAGGGCGCCGAGGATGACGTGCAGGCCGGTGTCTTGGCCATCCGGCACCGCGCCGCAGGTGCCAAAGATGTCGTCATAGGCATCGCCGCGAGTGGGCGCACGCCTTTCGTCTGGGGTGCCCTGCATGAGGCTCGTGCGCGAGGGGCATTCACCGTGCTGTTGTGTTTTAATCCCGCCATACGTCAGGCCGTGAAGCGCCTGCGTGATCCTTCATGGAAGCCTGATTTGCTCATTATTCCCAATGTCGGCCCAGAGGTTCTCACAGGCTCCACAAGACTAAAATCCGGCACCGCCACGAAGCTGGTTCTGAACATGATCACCACCCTGGCGATGACGAAAGTGGGCAAGGTCGTCAGCAATCTCATGGTCGATGTAAACCCCTCCAACGTGAAGCTGCGTGACCGTGCTCTGCGCATTCTTTGCGACCTCACTGGCTGCAATCGTGAAGAAGCGAGAAGCGCCCTGAACCAGTCCGGCTGGACCGTCAAAAAAGCCTACGAGTCTCTGTAGCGGGAAAAATCATTGGTCCGTCGGGCTTGACCTGCGAGCGCGTTTTCTCATAGGATGAATGTCGTATGAAAAAGCTCCCTCTCTTCCTCGCCGTATCGGCCCTCAGCTTGCATTGCAGTTTTGCCGACTGGGTCATCACTCAGAAAACCACCACGGAAGGCAAAACTCAGAACATGGTGATCAAGGTGAAAGGGGACAAGACGCGCGCTGACATCGGCGACCAGATGAGCGCCATTACAGATGCGGCCAGTGGTGAGATCACCATGTTCATGCATTCGCAAAAGATGATGATGAAGATGAACGCCGATAGCATGAAGGGACTCATGTCGCTGGCGGGTCAGTTGCTGGACAAAGCTGCACCAGCCGCCAAGCCGCAGGCCACTGGCCAGATGGAGAGGGTAGGGGACTACGACACTGAGATCTACACTTGGAAGAGCAAGCTCGGCACGGGTAAGTTTTGGATCGCCAAGGACTTCCCAGGTTTCAAAGAAATCAATGCAGCGCAGGACAAGCTCACGAAAGCCATTGGTAATCCCACCACTGCCTTTGCACCTCAGAGCGGCGACTTCCCAGGCATGGCGGTGAAGTCTGAAATGACGTTGATGGGTAAGGTCGCCACCAGCGAACTCGTCTCTGCGAAGAATGATCCTGTCGATGATGCCGCCTTCATCGCTCCAGAGGGCTACAAGGAAATGAAGATGCCGTCTTTGCCGGGCAAATAATCGGCATCAGACCATCCGCATCTTGGTGAAGGGGTTGCCTTCATTCTGATCGATGCGTTCTGGGCGGCCTTTGTATTTATAGACGAGTCTCGTGTGGTCCATGCCCATCAGGTGTAGAATGGTGGCGTGCAAGTCGTGGACGTGGAGTTTCTGATCCACAGCGCGCAGTCCCAGATCATCGGTGCTGCCGATCACTTGGCCGCCTTTGATGCCGCCTCCAGCCATCCACATGGTGAAGCCTGTGGGGTTGTGGTCTCGACCATCGCCCTTTTCACTCATCGGCGTGCGGCCAAATTCGCCACCCCAGATGACGAGGGTTTCATCAAGCAAACCGCGTGCTTTGAGATCCATGAGCAGGCCAGCCACAGGCTTGTCCGTTTCAGCGCAGTGCAGGCCGTGGTTCTCTTCGATCTTATCATGCGCGTCCCATTTGCTGCCTGTTCCGGAGTAGAGCTGGATGAAGCGCACACCGCGCTCGACTAGTCGCCGAGCTAACAAACAATTGCGGCCAAAGGTGGCGGTCTTGGGGTCATCCATGCCGTAGAGTTTCTTGGTCGTCTCACTCTCACGACCCAGATCCACAGCCTCGGGAGCCTCTGCCTGCATGCGGAAGGCCAGCTCGTAGGCTTTGATGCGGGCATCGAGTTGGGTGTTGTCTTGGCGTGAGGCACCATGTTCACGATTCATCTGGTTCAGGAAAGCCAGCTTTGAACGTTGGCGGCCTTCGCTCACACCTTTCGGAGTCATGAGATTGGCGATCGGTGTGCCATCTGGCTCGAACTGTACGCCTTGATACAGCGCAGGCATGAATCCGCTGCCCCAGTTGCGCACGCCATTGACCACCTGAGCATCACTGTCCTTGAGCACGACAAACGCAGGCAGGTTTTGGTTCTGTGAGCCGAGTCCATAATTCACCCAAGCACCGAGAGAAGGCCGACCTCCAAAGATGCTGCCGGTATTCATTTGGCAGACACCACCTGCGTGGTTGATGCCATCGGAAACACAAGAACGGATGACGCAAAGGTCGTCAGCCATGCGTGCGGTATGCGGCAGCCAGTCAGAGATCCACAGGCCGCTCTCACCATGCTGTTTCCACTCGCGCTTATCCGCCAGCAGTGGTGCGCGGCTTTCACCCATGGCCGTGATGACGCTGCCAAAACTATCTGGCAGTGATTGCCCGGCGAGCTTTCGCATCAGCGGTTTAGGATCAAACAGATCCACATGGCTGGGTCCGCCCTCCATGAAGAGGAAGATCACACTCTTCGCCTTACCTGTTCGGTGAGCCAGTTTGGCCGACATCGGATTCCCCGCCTGTCCGCCTGCATCACCGAGCGCAGCCATGGCCGGATTTTCACCGAGCAGATAGGATAGAGCGAGCGAGCCAAAGCCACCGCCCGCGCGGCGCAGAAAGTCACGGCGATTGGTGAGGATTTCGTGATGAGGAACAACTGACATGATGCCTATTACAGGCGCAGGGGCGGAGTTCTTGGACAGAAAAAGTAATTTATCCTTGCAAGGTCTCCACACGCATCCAGCTCGGTTCGCCGCGCACGCAGTCCAGGGCGCGAATGGCCTCCAGCGCCTTGAGCATGTCGCCCAGTTTGGCGTCATGGATCATGAGGACGAGGCTTGTGCTGCCGCTGGTGTCCTCAAGGTCTTCTGGCTGGATCATGGAGGAGATGCCGATGTTTCGCTGGCCGAGTGCCGTCGCCACTTGGGCGAGCACGCCGGGCACGTCATCGACCGTCAGGCGCAGGTAGTAATGGGAGATGGTTTCCTCCATCGGCTTGCTTTTGCCATACAGTCCGTGCGGGACGAAACCACTGTGGCGCGCGCCATAGATGATCACGGCGGCGGCTTCACAGATGTCGCTGATGACGCTGCTGCTCGTCGGGTCCTGCCCGGCACCGCGTCCGTAAAAGAGCGTCTCGCCCACGATGTCGCCATTCACCAGCACGGCGTTGTAGCTGCCGCTGACACTGGCCAGCACATGAGACAACGGCACCAGCGTCGGTTGCGTGCGCACTTCCACGAGGCCTTGTTCATCAGCGCGGATCACGGAAAGCAGCTTGATGGTGTAGCCGAGTCGTTTGGCAAATTTGAAGTCGGCGATGTCGATCTTGTCCACGCCCTCGACATGCACGCAGCCTGTCGGTATCCAGAAGCCGTAGCTCAGAGAGGCGAGGATGATCGCCTTGTGCGCCGCGTCCCAGCCGCTGACATCCAGCGTCGGATCAGCCTCGGCATAGCCTTTCTCCTGGGCCTCACCCAGTGCATCGGCATAGCTCAAACCGGCCTGACTCATGCGAGTGAGGATGTAGTTGCAGGTGCCATTGATGATGCCGTGGATGG
>JBEBGU010000935.1:0-1893 GCA_040081325.1 Prosthecobacter sp. | reverse complement strand
GTACACATGCCGAAGATGTCACGCCCCTCGACTCGCATGACTTCGTAGCTGATCGCGTAGTTCGTGTCTGGCAGCCCGGATGTGGTCCAGTGGGTGAACTTGGCTCCGCTCATGGGCTGGCCAGCGGTGATCGTTAGTTCGCCTTCTTTGATCGAGATCGCGCCTTCATCGGGAATGCCTGCTTGTTGCCATGCTGAGGTTTGATCTGACTCTAGCAGTGACCACTCAGTCGGGCTCTTTGACGGAACATTGGGTCGGCAGGAGACGACGCAAAGAACGGCGAGGACTGAAAGGGCGCGCATGTCTATTTTCCGATCCGATATAGTGCCTTGTCGGTGCGCAGATACAGCGTGCCATCGACAGCGATGGGGCTGGCCATGAGACTGCCTTCGAGGGCATTTTGGGACAGGATTTTGAATTCCTTGGTCGCAGGAATGACTGTTATGACGCCTTCACGACTAGGGAAATAAATTTTGTTATCCGCGACGATGGGTGAGGCGCTGAATTTACCACCGAGGCGCTCGCGGTAATGGGCTTCTCCGGTTTTGGGATCGAGGCAACTGACGATGCCGCCGTCATCAATGTAGAAGAGGAGATCATTCGCCAAGACTGGCGAGCACATCTTGGGGGCGTTCTTGTTGTTACGCCAAGCGATCTCGGGTGTCTTGAGTCCGGCATACTTCAATGCGATGACCTGGGATTTGCCAAAGCTGGTGCTGAAGTAAATACGCTCGGCATCGGCGACCGGGCGGACGGACATGGAGAAGCCGAGCTCGCCGTAGGCGATCTTCCAGAGTTCTTTACCAGTGGCGGGTTCATAGCCATAAACCCAGTCGGCTGCGGGACTGACGACGGTGGGCTGGCCGTTCATGGTGACGATGAGCGGTGTGCCGTAGGCTTTGCGCTGTTGCGGGCGCGGGTCCATCTGACCGCTGCGGGCGGTCTTCCAGGCGAGCTTGCCGGTGGCTTTGTCAAAGGCTGCGATGAACTGCTGATCACTACCGTCAAAGTGAGCGATGATCATGTTCTGCCAAAGCACGGGCGTGGAGCCGGGGCCGTTTTCGTGCATGACGTGCAGCTCTTCATTTTTCCACAGAATCTTCTGTGTGGTCGTGTCGAGACAGACGGTGCCAAAGCTGCCGAAGTGGGCGTAGAGATGACCAGCTTCGATGATCGGACTTGGTGAGGCGTAGCTGTTGAGTTGGTGCGCCCATTGGGGATCTTTGACGTTCAGAACTTCGATGTCGTGGAGGATTTTGCCGCTGGCTTTGTCCACGCAAAGAACTCGCAGGCTAACGGAGTCGAGCACGGTCAGAGGCTGGTCACCGGTATTGGTCGTGAGCTTGGCTTTGACCTGATCTGGTGTGGCGGCTTTTTCGATGGCGGTCGTGAGCCAGAGCTGGTCGCCGACGAGCAGTGGCGTGGAGTGGCCGCGTCCGGGCAGCTCAGTTTTCCAAGTAATGCCGCTGGTCTCACTCCAGGTTTCAGGCAGACCTTTGGCTGTACTGCTGCCTTGCCCACCATTGCCGCGCCACTCGGGCCAGTTCTCTGCGGAGACAAGGCTGACGGCGAGCAGGAGTAAGGCAAGCGTGTGCTTCATAATGAGATGTGAATGGCCTAACTTACTTCAGGATTAGTGTGCGCTGTTGACGGTAGGTGTCACGCAGACGCTTGAGGGATGCTGGGATTCCCGGCTCGTCGGTGTCAGGAATGGGCTCGCTGCTTTCAAGACGTTTTAATTCACGCTGGAGGTGTGGGATGTCGTCGAGACGAACTTTATCGAGTGCTGCTGCGGCTTCGTTTTGTACAGCCGTGCGATACTGGGCATTTAGGCCTGCAAGCGGGTCAGGGGCAGGCAGGGTGATGGGCGCGGACATGGGTGAGACCGATGGC
>JBEBGU010000005.1:0-26017 GCA_040081325.1 Prosthecobacter sp. | reverse complement strand
CTCCTCCTCATGAGCAATTGCCAGTCCACGGGCAGTTACAAGATTACTTTGAAGGATGGGCGTCAGTACCTATGCAGGGGTAAGCCAGAGTTTGTCAGTAAAACGGGCTACTATCGCTACAAGACCTTTCAGGATCGAGATGCGCTTTTGCGTGCTGATGAGGTGCTCATGATTGAGGAGCAGGGGGCTTGATGAAAATGACGAATGAAGAACAAACCGCCAATAGAACCCTGGTTTTGGCTTCACAGTCTCCGAGGCGAGTCGAGCTGATGCGGGAGGCGGGCTTTGATTTTGAAATGGTCGTGCCCGCAGTAGAGGAGGCGCATGATGCGACGATAAGTCCCGAGGCTTTAACCGTTGAGAATGCTCGACTCAAGGCTGTGGCCGGAGCGCAGATGAAACCTGAGGCACTGGTCATCGGCGCAGACACGCTCGTTTATCTGGATGGGGAACCGCTCGGCAAGCCCAAGGATCACGCGGAAGCCTTGCAGATGCTGCGGCGTCTTTCTGGACGTGCGCATGAAGTCTGCACGGGAGTTTATTTGGCATGGTCCGGCGGCAATAAGGGTAGGGGATTTCATGTGATCAGTGACGTGATTTTTAATGATCTCAGTGATGAGGTCATCTCTGCCTATCATGCGCAGGTGAACCCGCTCGACAAAGCTGGGGCCTATGGCATTCAGGAGTGCAGTGAGATGATTCTTAGCGGCTATGTAGGCTCATGGACCAATGTCATGGGGCTACCTATGGAGCGTCTGGCCGAGGAGCTTGCTGCTTTGGGATTTGTTTCCGCTCGGTAGCCAAAAAGAAAGGCGACTCATGAGAGTCGCCTTTCCGAAAAATGAAGAGGGATCGAAGATTATTTCGAAGCCGTGTAAACCGCCTTGCCGCTGGTTTCAGCAGGTGGCGCTGCCTCTGGCATACGAAGTGTGCCTCTGAAGCCTGAACCAGGCATGTCTGCCACTGGATAGTCGTCATTCAGACTGCCTACCATGTAGTTCTTGGTGTCACGGACTGTGCAGCGGAGGAGGCCGCCGAAGATGCCGCGTGTCGTGCTGTCCACTGCATTTGAGTATGTCTTCATAGCGCCACAAACGAGAGTGCCGCCGGAATACATCGTGCGCTCCACGCCGTTTCCGACGAAGTTGCCGTAAGCGATCGTTTCATCGTGAGCGAGCTGAGTGCCTTGGTCATCGACATCATACACGACCTCGGCGTAGCGAGTGCCTTCCTTGCGAACGATATGACTGCCGCGACGTGCAGTGTGGAAGACGGTGTTTGAATAATTGCGCACCTGGCGTGTGCCGACTCCACTAACGAAGCCAGCGGAATCCTCAGTGACATCAAGAGATGAAACAGCTGCCTGATTCACAGCACGGTGTGGGTAAGACAAGCCATTGTTTGTGTGTCTCTCGCCATCTTGAGCCACACCTTGGGACGGACGCTCAGGAATGTCTGAGAGTTTCGTCGATGACGGCGTTGAAGAGCAGGAGGCGAGGATAGGGAGGATGGTGAGCAGGAGATATTTATTCATATCGTGGAGTGAGACTGTCTGATTGCGTTCGGCATGTCAAAACTAAATTAAAGAATTGTCACGAGCTGGGGAAATTGGGTCTTGATGAGTCTGTCCAATGGAGTCGTTGTCAGGAGAGATTTGTCAGTATGCGGTAAAGGAACTCGCTCTGCACGATGGGACTGGTGATAGTAATTGTGTGACTTCCTTCATGCGCATTTTGATCGTCGACGACGACGCAGAACTCTGCCAGCTCGTGGCAGACTATCTTGGGCCGATGGGATTCCAGGTTGAAGCAGAGCATGATGGCATCAGTGGGGCTATTCGCGCGACGGCCGAGGTCTGGCACGGGATTATTCTCGATGTGATGATGCCGAGCTGCGATGGCTTTGAGGTCCTGCGCCGGATTCGAGCTAAATCCAAAGTGCCTGTCCTGATGCTGACAGGGCGTGGTGATGAGGTGGACCGTGTCGTCGGACTCGAGCTGGGAGCAGACGACTATTTGCCGAAGACTTTTTCGTCGCGAGAGCTCTTGGCCCGGCTGCGAGCGGTAATGCGGCGCACCGGCTGGGTGACGGAAACCACACCACAGCCTCCGATGCAGGAAATCATCGTCGGTCCGTTGCGCATCAATCCCGAATCTCATGGTGTGGTATTGGGAGATGAGGCGCTTACGCTCACTCCGGCGGAGTTTGGACTACTCCTCTCACTGGCCAAGGCGCACGGTCGCGTGAAGACGCGCGAACAGCTCATTGAAGAGGTCGCGGATCGCGAATGGGATGTCTTTGATCGTACTATCGACATGCATATCTCCACGCTCCGCAAGAAGCTCGGTGACGATCCAAAAAATCCGCAGTTCATCAAGACGGTGCGTGGATACGGCTATCAACTCATCGCTCCCACACGCTAACATGAGCCGCGGAATTCCCATCTATATCAAAGTGCTGGCCTGGCTGGGGGTGAATGTGCTGATCCTTGTTTTGCTCGTGGTTGGATTTCTGCAAATGCAGTTTCACATGAGTCTGGATTGGATGCTGCTCGGACCAGCAGGGGATCAGATTTCACTGATTGGTGATAAGGTTACCAATGAGCTTACACACATGCCTGAAAGAGAGTGGGCCGCCGCACTGAAGCAGTATGACGAGGCCTATGGGGTCGCCTTCGCGTTGTTTAATCGTGGGGGGACTCAGATTTTGGGTAAGCCATTAGATGTGCCTGCCGACTTGATGCCAAAAATCGCTGATAAACGACCTGCTGGTGATCGGCTGCCGGCTCGAAGACCACCTCCGAAGCAGTCGCCTGAAGCTAAAGGTCGCCCGCCTGATGCGCCGCCAAAGCCGCGATTCATGCAGCGCACTGGTAATCCGGCGCGGTATTGGGCTGGCATCCATCTGGATCTGGCCTATGGCCCCGATTTCGTGCCACTGACCTTGGTGATGGCTTCTGACTCGGTCACAGGTGGTGGGCTATTCATCGACCTTTGGCCATGGGTCGGACTCGGTGCTGCCTGTCTAGTCATGTCCGCCCTTTTGTGGCTGCCTTTCGTTCGCGGTATCACGCGATCCATCAGCCAACTCAATCGTGCTGCTCGTACAATCGCGCATGGTCGTTTTGAAGAGCGGGTGCCAGAGAAACGTAGCGATGAATTAGGCGAACTCGCGGCTTCTGTAAATGCGATGGCGGGCCAACTCGGTGACTATGTCATGCAGCAGCGCCGTATTACCGCTGATGTGGCTCACGAACTCTGCTCACCCATCGCCCGAATGCAGATGGCTCTTGGAATCGTCGAGCAACGTAGCACTCCCGATCAAGCCACATACCTGAAGAAGCTCGACAGTGAACTCCAGCACATGGCCAAGCTTGTTGAGGAAGTGCTGACTTTTTCAAAAGCCGAGTCGTTGCCTGATCGTGAGACACCTGTTGAAATTCATCTGCACGAACTCATCGAGCAAATCATCACTCGCGAAGCTGCCGGGGTCGCTGTGGTTGTCGATGTCCCTGCTAATTTGTCCCTTCACACTTTATATGAAGCGCTTGATCGCGCGCTGGGCAATGTGCTGCGCAACGCTGTCCGCTATGCGGCTCATGCTGGGCCGATTCATATTCAGGCCTCTCAGAAAAATGGCCAAACGATCATCAAGATTGCTGATCAAGGGCCGGGTGTCCCACCAGAAACCTTGCCGCGCTTGTTTGAGCCATTTTACCGTCCTGAAGTCGCCCGCGCCCGCCACACAGGCGGCAGCGGACTCGGTCTCGCTATCGTGAAAAGATGCATCGAAGAGTGCAAGGGCAGCGTCACGGCTCGCTTGGGCGAGTCTAGTGGTCTTGAAGTCCAAATGACGATCCCATCCAAGAAATGAACGGGCCTAGTAAGTGAACAAGTCACTCACCTGCCATTCACGCTCCGGCGTCTTGCCTTGCAGTGTGATCGCTTTATTTACTGCGGCAGTGATACGGCGCTGCATGTGGTCTGTGAGTCGGCGACCTTTGCGTGCGCGCTGCACGGCTTTGTGCGTGAGTGGCTCGGGACTAGCGGCGACGACTTCATGATTGCCGAGTGCGTGCTCGATGAGGATAGCCTCAAGCGGTTGAGTGCCAAGATTGCGTTCGGTAATGTCGGGAGTTTCGGTGGTCATGGGGTGATTATTGGGAAAGTATTTTCAGATCATTCTTCTGATTGAAGTAGGTCTTCGAGAC
Organism: Prosthecobacter sp.; assembly: GCA_040081325.1. Lineage (GTDB taxonomy): Bacteria > Verrucomicrobiota > Verrucomicrobiia > Verrucomicrobiales > Verrucomicrobiaceae > Prosthecobacter. The sequence goes on along the minus strand of JBEBGU010000005.1, from coordinate 21,807 downwards.
GGCGAGCGACTTCAGCATCAGTGGCTGTTTTGAGTGCTTCTTGCAGACTGCCTTTAGCCAGTGGCCCCATCTCATGGAGAGCTGAGCTGGCAGACTCGCGCACTTTCCACTGTGGGTTTGCTAGGTCTTGTAAAAGCTGGCCAATGTGGCGCATCAGCGCGTTGTCGGTCAAAGGAATGGGATTCGATAGACGTATGAGATGGCGCACTGGAATGTCCCACCCGAAGCCGCGCCCTTCGACACGAATGTGGCTTTCCTCAAGACTGCCGGTGATGTGCCCTCCTCCCCAGAGTTCGGCCTTGAAAAGCTGGGTGCCAGAAGCTGCGTCATCACTGATGTCCTTCATCTCACGGAGATTCGAGGGTGCCAGTTTGATCGGGCCAGAAGTCGTGATGAGGGTCAGTGAAGGGGTGGTGACGCGACTAACGAGACGTTGTTCACCCGTGAGTTCCACGAAGCTACTGGCGGGTTCGCTGTCCTCTTCAGTCATCTTGGCTGCCTGAGGCGTGATGATGTGACGGAGCTGGCTGAGGTCGATGTCCTGCGCGCCGAGGCTGGTGGTTTGGAGCGTGACCTTTCCAGGCTCAGGCATCATGCGGAGGTGAGTACCATCTTGTAGAAACAACATGCCGCCGAGAGTCTCACTATCCTGACTCTGCATGGCAACGACCTCCGGCCAAGGCACGGCCAAGCGACCCCAAGGTGAGCTGCCGACAAGATCGCCCTGTGGCTTGATCGCAAGACGTTCACCGCTCCAGAGTTCGATGAGTGTGTTGAGCAGGGCAGGGGTTGCCTCGCTGGATTTAGTCAGGATGAGACGATCCAGTTGAGTCAAAGGTAGATCGGCTCCGCTGATGAGAGTGAAGTGCAGGTCGGCCAGCTCCAGCCTGCCTTGCCAGCGTTGTCCATCGCGCAGCCAGAGCCAGCCTCGTGGCTCTTGAGTGTGATTTGAGCCAGCGATTGCAGCGATGCGATCCCACTCGATACTCGTTTTTCCTGACTCTCTCATCATGGCCACGCTGGTTGAAGTAGCCTTGCCTTTCAGGAGCGAGTCTTTACCGAGAGCGAGCTGATCTGAGTTGCTAGCGGTCACGCCCCAGAACTCTGCTGGAAACCATTCGTTCAAGCCAAAGCTGCCGATTGCACCACCGAGATTCGCAGCGGCTTTGAGTGTGGCTTTGGATAAGCCTTTGGTTAGCCGATCCATGCTGAAGGGTTGGCAGGCTTTGGTGATTTCCTCCGGCGTATTCTTGGCCCCGACTTTGATCTGAGCGATGCCATGCACCAGTGTCTGTGACTTGCCTGCCGGAATGGTCAGTGTGTAGAAGACAGAGATCTGATAATTATTCCGCACCGTCAGTCGCATAAGTATAGGGGACTTCGGCGCGCGGACGGTGAAAAGCAGCGCAGGTGCCTGTGTATCTGACTCGCCTGGTAGGCCGATGAAGCCTGTCTCGGTAGGCTCAAGCGTGTCTTTCATGAGGCGGCCAAGGTTTGTGAGCAGTGACTTGGCGGTGTTATTAAAACTGTGCCGCATCTCCACCGTCGCGTTGATGTCACGACTCGTGGTGTTGAGAAATTCATCCACATAACGCAGGCCACCATCACGCTCCATGAAGGTGACTCGGCGGGTGATGCTGAGTCCATTGATCGGCTGCTGAGCATTCATGAAAAGCTCTTTGCCATCGGCTGTCGTCATCGGCTGCTGGCTGTAGAACTGCTGATTGCCGAACTGTAGCATCATGCAGTTTCCGATCATCGAAGCTCCGCTGCTATTGCGCTGGAGACCGCCATTTTGTTCGATGTACCACTCGTGTCCTTTCTTATCAGTGAGCACAGATGGCTGATAGGGCACCGTGGCCTGCTGCGCGGTCACGGACAGAATGGGTAACAAAGACAGGAGGAGTGCGCACTTCATGGCTTGGTTGCTGGTTTGAGTTCGGTGATCAGACGCCAGGGCACATTGATGGTTTGGTTGTCGCGCTTCCAGGAAAGGGTGGGGGCGGCAGGCTGGCCTGACAGATGAGTGTCAGTAGTGGTCTTGATCTCAAAGAGCGGTGTAGAGCCTTTAATCTGCTGGATGTCTGAGGTTCGAATTTGAATGATGCCATCCTTAGTTATCCAAGAAAGATTTGGCTCTGCAAAATCACCGACGAGCGCACTGCCATCTGCAAGCATCAGGGCTGAGTCAATGATCGCGTGAGTCGGCGCTTTGCCGTCTAGAATTGAAAGCAGCGCCTCGGGTGTACTGGCGAGTCCGGCGCAGTCATTGAGCGCTGAGTCAGACTCCTTGAGATCGAGCCATACCTGGAGATGACTGCCATCACGCAGGGTGAGCGAGTGTTCCATCGCTGGCGCTGGCAGTCGATGAATGCTCATGATGTCTTTCCATTGCAAAATGAGTCGTCCGCCAGCCCAGGTTGTCTGCAATGGCTTTAGTGGAAATGTCTTCCATGCGATGATCTGACCATCAGTGTCTTCCGCGATCCAGGCCACTGGTTTGAAGGCGATCTTGCCATCGGCAGCGGTAGATCTGAGCACGAGCTGATCTAGGCTCTCGGGCTTGAGTGCCATCTTGCCGAGTGTCTGACTTTGAAAGGTGGCGGACGCCCAACTCAGTCGGCCTGTGAGGACCGTTCCATCCCGCAGAAATACCCGTGACGGCGAGGGCTTGCCTCGGATGGCTGCGATCTGCGCCAGCGGTAGTTCAAGCATTTGTCCCATGCTTTCCAACTGCACCTTCGTGGCGCTAAATGTTCCTTTCACCACGGTCCCAGCGGTGAGCATGATTTGATCTGCTTCATTGGAACGCTCCACATGGATTGCATCAGCAAAAGCCTTCACAAAGGCGAGCTGCGGTGCACTCTCGTTCGAGGTGATCTCGCTATTCGATGGTGCTTTGACTGGAATGGGAAAGTTGGCTAGTTCCTTCAAAACATCTTCCGACAGCGAGTCATCCGCTGGCATGCCACCTGAGGTTAAAGTGCTGATCACTTTGTCCACAGTGTCGGCTTTGACATCATCGGCAAAGGTGAGCCAATGGAGCAATACGACACGCTGCTTGGCTGGCAGAACTCCAGTGTAAGTCCAGTCGAGTAGGTCCTGATGAACGGTGATCTTGCGCTTCCAGCCTTTGGCATCATTTCCAAAGAGCTGGTACATCACTGGCAGCGTGCTTTCCTGCGTGGCAATGAGTGCCGCAATGGGTGATTTAGTGTCAGGTGGTTTGCTGACAAAACGTGGTTTGGCGAGCTTCGGCACGATGGCTGGCTGCCAGCGTGTCTGATAGTGCAAAGTGAGATCTTGAGTTTCGTCCGTGGCGCTGGTGATGATATCGAGCACGCGCACGGCCTTGCGTTCCTGATCAAAACGCACGCTGCGTTGGATGGTCTGTGTCAGCTTCTTTTTATCTTCTGACATGGCGAGCAGCGTCACACTACGATCCGAGCCATAGCGGAGTTCTGGCAGTGGTTTTTGAGCAGCGGGCTTGGCTGTTTTCTGGTCTTTGCGGATGGACTCTTCGATTGTTAGCGAGAGCGCAGAAACGAGCGGCCATTCCTTGGTCTTCAGCACGCCATAGGAATCCACCGTCCACGACATATCTCCTGTCGAGTATGTTTCCTCAGCAGCTACCCATGTCACTGGCACTGCGAAAAAGCAGAGGCAGATGGCTAGGAGTGGTCGCAGGAAAAGCATGGCGCGAAGTGTGGGCAGCGCGGATCGTTTTGGCAAGAAGGCATGTCTGCACGGTTGCGTGTTGGCTGTCTTTGGTCAGTGTGCGCGCCTCAACCCATTACTTTTTATATCATATGAGCCAAAAGATTGCCTTTGTCGGAGTCGGACGCATGGGAGCCAACATGGCTCGCCGTCTGAAGGATTGCGGATACACGATCAGCGCGGTCTATGACTCGCATCGCCCATCAGCGACGAGCTTGGCTGAAGAACTGAGCTGTGAGGCACCGGAGACGCTGGCGGCAGTGACGGCGGCAGCAGACGTGATCTTCACGGTGGTGACGAATGATGCGTCGATGCGGGGCATCTTTTTTGGGGCAGGGGACAGCCTCTTTGTCGAGGCGAAGGGGAAGGTCTTCATCAACTGCGCGACGCTTTCCCCAACGATGCAGCGTGAAGTTTATGCGGCGGCTGCGGCGGTGGGCGCGCACAGCCTGGAAGCTGCGATGGCATCAAGCATCAGCCATGCGCGTGAGGGTAAACTTTACTTGATGCTGGCGGGTGATGAGGCCGTGTATCAGAGTGTGCTGCCGATTATCGAGCAGATGAGTGTGAATCGTCGCTTCATCGGCGGACCAGGCCGCGCGGCTGATGTGAAGGCGCTGGTGAATTTGGTGATGAATATCAACACCGCAGGGCTCGCTGAAGGGCTGGGTCTTGCTGAAGCTCTGGGACATGATCTGAGCATGATCCGTGAGGTCTTTTCACAAACCGGCGCGAACAGTCGTGTACTGGAAACGGATGGCGGAGACATGGTGGCGCGTGAGCACGACTGCTGGTTTTCTGCTGAACATGCGGCCAAGGACAGCGGCATCGCTCAAGGCGTGGCGCGTGAGATTGGCCTGACTCTGCCGCTCAATGACGCAACGAAGGCGCAGTATGATAAAATGGTCACGCTGGGTCTCGGTGGACTCGATAAGTCAGGGATCGCGGAGCTGACCTTCAAGGGGCGTCACGCCTGAGGCTGTTGATGATCAGCGCTTCCAGGGAAGTGAACGGAGCAGTCGGCGTGCAGGTGAGCGGGAGGTAAGGAGCTGTGTGCCTTCGCGCTCACTGAATGACAAGAGATCTGGATCACCGGAGTCGAAGTCTTCAGCGCGCGGCAGGCCAATGGGAAGGGGCGACTCATCGATGATGGCGGCTTCTTCAATAAACGCTGGCAGCGGAGCGGGGCTGATGTCTGGCTGCGCTGCGGGTGCTGCAAGTCGTGATGGCACGATGAGTCCGCCAGAGAAGATGAGTTTCATCGCGTCTTCCACGGTGAGCGGGGCATCAGTGACTTGCTCGATGGGGACGACGAGAAGCAGGCCAGTCATAGGGCTGAGCGCGCCGGGAATGAAGACTGCGGCGAGGATTTTGTTTTGCTGTGGATCGAGATACTGACCGGTGACGAAGCCGAGCATCTTCATGTCGCCACAGGGATAATCGACATAGACTACGCGCTTGAAGTTTTGTTTTCCGCCGAGGCCTTTGAATCCATCGATCACTTGTTTTAGCGACTTGTAGATGAAGGAGACGATGGGCACATTGAGTAGCAGGCGGTCCATGGCCGCGACGACGCGCACTCCGAGAACGTTGGTGGCCATGACGCCGAGGGAGACGAAGGCGAGCACGGGGATCAAAAAGCCGACGAACGTAACGATGTGCTGGTAAGTAGCACTGACCGTATCGACCACCGTCTGACCTGCGATGTCATTGATGAGGCGGGCAATGAAATCCAGCGCAGGCACACTCCAACCGTGCAGAAGGTGGTAGCCGCTGTTCACGATCCAAAAGGTGATCAACAGTGGCAGGGCGATGGCTAAGCCCGCAAAAAACTTATTTCGCAGCCACACAAAAGGGCTGCGAGAAACAGGTTGGGGGATTGATGCCGGGGGGGTCATTGAATAAAGGGCGCTGGGTAGTGTCGGCTATGTCGTGTCTCGTTCAATCACTAAGCTATGGCTGTGGGTGATTTAATCTGGCTGCTGCAGACTCTGAAATGAGAGTCGATGTCATACGTTCCCGCCCTTGACTCTGGGCGCTCTGAGGTTCATTGACGGGTTCCATTTTCCCCCATCAAATGACCCGCCGAATCACCTACCGCGACGCAATCCGTGAAGCCCTCGATGAAGAAATCGCCCGCGACCCCATGGTCGTCGTCATGGGTGAAGAAGTCGCCCAATACAACGGTGCCTATAAAGTGACCCAAGGCCTGTGGGATAAGTGGGGTGACAAACGTCTCGTGGATACGCCGATCAGTGAGGCGGGTTTCATCGGTATGGGTGTCGGCGCTTCGATGCTCGGCGTGCGCCCTGTGATGGAGCTGATGTTTTGGAGCTTCTACACCGTGGCGTGGGATCAGATCGTGAACAATGCGGCGATGGTCCGCTACATGTCTGGTGGCAAGATCAACTGCCCCATCGTGATCCGTGGTCCGGCCAATGGCGGCACTGGCGTGGGAGCGACTCACAGTCACACGCCTGAAAACATCATGGCCAGCGTTCCTGGCATGAAGTGCGTGGTCCCGAGCAATGCCTATGATGCCAAAGGCCTGATGAAGGCAGCGATCCGCGATAACGACCCGGTCATGTTCATGGAGAGCACGATCCTTTATGGTGAGGCTTGGGATGTGCCTTCCAATGATGAGCTGCCTGGTGGCGAGCTTTTCATCCCACTCGGCACGGCTGACATCAAGCGAGTGGGCACAGACATCTCACTCATCGCTCATGGCAGAGCCGTGATCACCTGCTTGGAGGCTGCCCGCATCTTGGAAGAGGAGCATGGAATTAGTGCTGAAGTCGTTGATGTACGCACCATTCGTCCGCTGGATGAGGAAACGATTCTCAACTCGGTCGCCAAGACTCACCGTGCTATTTATGTGGAGGAAGGTAAGCCCTTCTGCGGCGTGGGTGCCCAGATCGCCTACACCATCCAGGCAAAGGTTTTTGATGAACTCGATGCTCCCGTGCTCCGTGTGAACAGCCTTGATGCCCCAGCGATCTACAGCCCACCGCTTGAAGCTATGCAAACGCCGACGCCCGATGTGGTAGTGGCCAAAGCACTGAGCCTTTTCTGAGGTCGATGTGAAGGCTCGACTCTGCCAATCAGTAGGCGTTGTCTCTTTTCAAGAACGTCAGAAACATGATCTGGAGATCCAGCATGAGGCTCCAGTTTTCTAGATACCAGAGGTCGCATTTGATGCGCTCTGAGAGGTCGGTGTCACCGCGCAGGCCTTTGACTTGAGCCCAGCCAGTCATGCCGGGCTTGGCTTGGTGGCGGGCATTGTAATGAGGGATCTCATGCTTGAAGTCGGCGATAAGTTCAGGCCGCTCTGGGCGCGGTCCGACGAGGCTCATTTCCCCCTTCAGCACGTTCCAGAATTGTGGTACTTCATCGATATTCCACTTCCGCATGAAGGCTCCCACTCGCAGCCGGCGCGGGTCATCTTGAGTACACCACTGAGCACCACTGGACTCTGCATTGAGCTTCATGGATCGGATCTTAATGATGTCGAACGGCACGCCGCTCATCCCCCAGCGCCGCTGGCGGTAGAAGATGGGGCCACGAGATTCGAGCCAGACCATCAGGCCAAAGTAGGCGACAAGTGGCGCGCTGATCGTGAGTCCGACGATTGCTCCCACGATGTCGAAAGTCCGCTTGGCCAAGACATTGAGCGTGCTGTCCAGTGGCAGACGGTTGACGCCGAGCACAGGTGTTCCTGCGATGGTTTCTAGCGACAGTCCAGAGACAAAGATCCGGAAGACAGACGGCGCGAGCTTAAATTGGATCATCTCGCGCTCGCATAGATTGGCCAGCTCCACCAATTGCTGGCGGGGTAAATCCGCCACGATGACCATGTCCACCTCATGTCGAGCGATCACGCGCTGGATGTCTTCGAGATAGCCGACAAATGGAATGTTATCAGGCACGGAATCTTCCACCCGAGTCCCTGAAGCATCCACCCAGCCGACGAGATTGAAAGCGTGAGCCACGTCCTCACTCAGTGTCTGCCAGAGTCTTCGTGCGTCATCATTCCAGCCGACAAATAAGGTGCGCTGCTGAAGGGTTTTGATGCGGGTATTGGAGTGCAGGAATTGGTTAAATCCGACACGCCAGCCAAGCAGCAAAAGCAGCGTGCAGGCTCCGTTGAGCGCCACATAAACGCGTGAGATCGAAGGCTCCAACTTCAGAGCTAGAGAGAACGCCAGGAATCCCATCGTCCAGATCAAGGCCGCACGGGCGATTTTGGTGGCGATCCAGCGATTTCGCAGCAGCACGCTGCGATGATAAATACCCTGCCAACCGATTGCCATTAGCATGGACAAAGTGCCGAGCATCATGTGCCCCGTGTATTGGCGCAGTTCCATGTTTGCCCAGTTACCGTAATCACGAATGACGGAGTGAAAGCGCAGCCAGTAGGCTAGGTGCTCGGCAAATATGATCATGATCAAGTCGCCAAGGATCGAAACTAGCACCCATAGATGAGGGGAAGGATTCGCTTGGAGTCGCCAGACGCGCCTCTCCTCTAACTTCTCCAACATATTTCCCGTCACTGGCCCTGGGGTGCCAATCATGGGTTGATTGCTATTTGAGTTTGGAGACGCCGACTCGTGCATAATGGCTGTGAATGTATCTATAATTATGGAAATTCAACAATCGTTTAGCTTTTAAATAGCTAAATGCGTGGAGCGAGTCTCAAAATTGAGTGCGAGATGGTCGACCTAGACTCACTTTTGCCTCGTGAAATTCATTTTCAGCCAAGCATTCCCGTTTTGAAGCGCTTTTCCCTCCGCCGAGAGCTGCCTATCAGTAATGAATGTTTCAATTGCTCCAACTGGAATTACCATAGAAGCGTCGTGGATCTCTTTGCCTATTCGTAATCTTCCTCTTTGGCTCGCTATGGCCATCCTTGGCTGGTTTGGCTGGATGATCATGGACATGTCCCGCCCCATTTCATCCGCCCAGACGAGCACATCGATGGCGGTTGTGACCACTTCAAAGGTGCCTGTGCTGGTGGAGTTCTATGCCGACTGGTGCGGCCCCTGCAAGCAGGTCGGACCCGTCGTCGAAGCGCTCGCAGAGGAGCTTTCAGGCACGGCTCGTGTGATCCGCATCAATGTGGATCAACAGCCCGAACTTGCCGCCCAGAATGGCATTCGCGGTATCCCGACCTTCATTGCCTACAAAGCAGGGCACGAGATGAGGCGCGAGTCTGGAGCTATTCCCAAAGCGCTGATGATCGAGATGCTCGGGCTTTGAGCCTCATGGCAGAGGCTCGCCCGAATCATAGACCCAGCGGACGTAGCTGCCATCACGGACATGCGCATGGCTGTCCACCTCCATCTGGCCAAAGATTGTCTTCGCCTCATAGCGCACATCGATTACCCAGGTGGGTTTGCCATCGATAGTTTTCATTTCAGGCTTTCCCCAACTGACGACCTTCTTTGGGTCCACATCGCTGACTTTCCCGGCAGAAATCACCGCGAGCAGCAGGTTGTAGCTACCATCCGCATTCTGACCAGGCTTGCCGTCGGCGCCAAAACTGATGCCCACGCCATTAGCCATCGTACTATTGTCTTTGCCCACTGAGTTGTTCTTGGTTTTCCCGGCAATCCACGCCTGCCGTGATTGCTCAATGCGCGCCACCTTCCACTTCTCATAGCTCACATGGATCTGATCTGGAAAATCTGTGTCCATCACCGCTACCGCTCCTCTTGCGGTTGATGTCGCCGTTGGCGCTACAGTGATGACTCCATTGTCAGCGGCCAGCGCCTGGGCTCTGGCTCCAGCACGCAGGGTAGAGGCACCCACGCTCATCTTCACCTGAACATCCTTTTTCAAAATCACCGGGCGAGGGAAAGCCTGCTTCGGGATCGTCGTCCAGTTCTTCGTGATCGTTTCCGCTGACTGAATCGTCGGTGCCACAAATTCATTCGTCGGGATCTTCGGGATGCTCGGCTGCCAGTTGTCCGCAGGTTTCGTTGCCGCGTCCGCAGGTTTGGTAGTCACGACAGGCGCAGGTCCATCATCCTCCACCACATGGTCAGGGATCACAGGATTCGCTGTAGCAGCAGGGCGAGGACCTTTTTCAAAGATCACGCGTTCCCAGGGTCTGGCCAAATAAAAGTCATAGGCCGTGAAGGCACCTGCGAGGATGAGTAAGGTAACAAAGAGCGATTTCATGGTAGAGGGGGGAACCAACGGATCGCCCCCATGATGCTGCTAGTGCTTCACTTCGCAATGAAACAATCCGAAACATTCGCAGGCCTCAGGCTCCCTGTCTGCGCCGAATCTCTTGCACAGCCCACGCCGCATGCTCGGAGATGAGTGGGTGTTCGTCTTGTGTCAGCGGTTCCAGCGCGTGCAGATCATCTAAAGTCCCCGTGTTTCCTAGCGCCACGCAGACATTGCGGATGAAAGCCGGGCGCTTGATGCGCTTGATCGGTGACTTGGCAAAGAGCACGCGAAACGCCTCATCCGTCAGCGTCAGAAAATCACGCAGCCGCTTGCTGAAGATCGACTCACGCGCCTGGAAAGTCGCCTCGTGGGAGACTTGCGCGAACTTGTTCCAGGGGCAGGCCGTTAGGCAATCATCGCAGCCATAGATGCGGTCACCCATCGCTCGGCGAAACTCCTCCGGGATGCTACCCTTGCTCTCGATGGTCAGGTAGCTGATGCAGCGGCGGGCATCCATCCGCTGCGGTGCCGTGATCGCCTGAGTCGGGCAGGCATCCATGCAGCGCGTGCATTTGCCGCAGAGATCTTTTGCCGTTGTATCCGCAGCCAGATCCAGCGTCGTGATCAGCTCCGCCAAAAAGAACCATGTGCCTAACCGACGATGGATCTGCATCGTGCTCTTACCGCCCCAGCCAAGCCCTGCGTCACTCGCAAAATCACGCTCCAGCACCGGCCCCGTGTCCACATAGTAGCGCTGCGTGCCGCCTTGTTCGGTCATCCACGCATCCAGCGCCTTCAGCTTCTTCTCAATCAGATCATGGTAGTCCTCATTCCAGGCATAGCGCGCGATCCGGTAGCCGCCGTCGCCAGACGGTGGCTCCCCCTGAAAGTAATTCAGCGCCAGCACCACCACGCTCTTCGCTCCCGGCAGCACCACACGCGGGTCCGTGCGGCGCTCCAGATTCCGCGCCATCCAGGCCATGTCACCGTATTTGCCATCGGCCACCCACTGCTCAAAGATCGCCTTATGCGCTGCCGCCTTAGCCTCAGCGATCCGGCAATCGGCAAACCCCAGCGCGAGAGCTTGAGTGATGAGCTGGGATTTGAGGTCAGACATGAGTGCTACCGTGCCGCGCAGGGCAGGGGATGTCAAAGCTCGGAACCCCAACTCCGCCTTGCACTCTCGCATTTTCCCCCGACTTTCCGCGCCCCTTTTCCAGCCATGATTCCGAACGCCTACCGATCCCTCCACTGCAACGCCGTCCGCCCAGAGCATATCGGCCAGACCGTCACCCTCTGTGGCTGGGTCAATTCGGCGCGCGATCATGGCGGCGTCATCTTCATCGACCTGCGCGACCGCGAAGGCCTGACCCAGGTCGTCTTCCGCCCCGAAGAAAACGCCGCGCTTGCCGAGCAAAGCCACGAGCTGCGTGATGAAGACGTCATTCAAATCATCGGCAAAGTCGCCGCCCGCCTCGAAGGCACCGAGAACGCCAAGCTCGGCACCGGCGCAGTCGAGATCGTCGCCGCTGAACTAAAAGTGCTGAACAAGTCCGATGTCCTGCCCTTCCACCTCGACCGCGAAATGTCGAACGAAGACCTGCGCATGAAGTACCGCTACCTCGACCTGCGTCGTGAGCGCATGACTCGGAACATCCGCACCCGGCACAAGATCACCACCGCCGCCCGCAACTACCTCGACGGCACCGGCTTCATCGAAGTCGAGACTCCCATCTTGTCGAACCCAACGCCCGAGGGCGCGCGCGACTTCCTCGTCCCCGCCCGCCTCAGCCCCGGCAAGTTCTTCGCCCTCCCGCAGGCTCCGCAGCAGTACAAGCAGCTCCTCATGGTCGCTGGCCTTGAGCGCTACTTCCAGATTGCCCGCTGCTTCCGCGACGAAGACCTCCGCGCCGACCGCCAGCCCGAGTTCACCCAGATCGACATCGAGGCCAGCTTCATCGAGCAAAACGACATTATCCAGCTCGTCGAAGGCCTGCTCGCCAGCATGTTCAAAGCAGGGCAGGGCGTGGACATCCCCACCTCCTTCCAGCGCATCACTTATCAGGAAGCGCTCGACCGTTTCGGCTCCGACAAACCCGACACCCGTTACGGTTTGGAACTCGTCGATATGGCCGACGTCTTCGCCAACAGCGGCTTCAAGATCTTCCGCACCATCCTTGAAGGCGGCGGCGTCGTCCGCGCCATCAACGCCAAAGGCTTCGCCGGCATCACCACCGGCCAGATGATTCGTCTGAACGAACTCGCCATCCAGGCCGGCATGAAGGTCAAGCAGCTCGCCTTCATCAAAGTCGAGCGCAACGAAGCAGGCGTCCTCGAATACAAAAGCCCACTCTGGAAGTTCTTCGGCGAAGACGAACAAAAAGCACTCATCGCCAAACTCGGCGTCGAGGAAAACGACATCGTCTTCTTCTATGCCGGCACTTGGGACGACGCCTGCAACATCCTTGGCAAAGTCCGCCTTGAGATCGCCTCCATGCAAAAGCTCACCGAAGGCAGCACCGCGCTGAACTTCCTCTGGGTCGTCGATTTCCCCCTTCTCGCCTACAGCCCCGAAGACCAGAGCTGGGTCGCCGTCCATCACCCCTTCACCCGTCCCAAGGCCGAAGACGTGCCGCTGCTCGATGCCGGTGAATACGGCAAAGTCCGCGCCGAAGCCTACGACGTCGTTTTGAACGGCTACGAACTCGGCGGCGGCAGCATCCGAATCCACGAAAGCGACCTCCAGGCCAAGATGTTCAGCGTCCTCGGCGTCACCCCAGAGGACCAGCAGCTCAAATTCAGCCACATCCTTGAGGCCTTCAAATTCGGCGCCCCTCCGCACGGTGGCCTAGCCCTCGGCCTCGACCGCATCGCCATGCTCGTCAGTGGTGAGGAAAGCATCCGCGAAGTCATCGCCTTCCCCAAGAACAACAAAGCTTGCGACCTCATGACCGACAGCCCCACGCTCGTGGACTTCAAGTCCCTGCGTGAGCTGTACGTCCAGAGCACCTGGAAAGAAAAGAAGAAGGAAGACGCCGAAGCCCCCGCTGCCGCCGTCAGTCCGTAATCCGGCAGGGATCTAGGTCCTCCAAGCTCCATTCTTTGAAGGCGGCTGAATGCTGGCGTCACCCTGTTCGTAGTTCCGCCTTCAGGCGGTTCAATGACGGCAGTACCAGCTCCAGCATCCTGCTAAAACCGGAACGACAAAAGAACGCTAGGCCAGAATGCTGATCCCTCTCCTCCCTTGGGGAGAGGCTAGGTGAGGGGCTCCGGGCGCACTGCCAGCACCCACAACCCAGCCGCCAAACCACCCGGCATTCTTTTGATTGTCCGCTGGCCAGCGTGCTCTCGACCTTCTCCAAACCGGCCGGGCAGTTTGGCGAATCAGATCCATCGCGTGGCCAGAAGCATAGCGCGCCAAACACACCCAGCCTACGAGGCGGACCGCGCAGCGCACGCCTCCCCGCCCATTCGTCATTCGTCATTCGTCATTTCCCCCGCCCGCTAGTCGATCGGCGGCTCCATCGTGATCGTTCTCGGCGCGCTGTTACGCGTGCCGGAGCTGTTCGTCGCCTCCGTGATCAGGATCACCACCTGGCCGACGGTGAAGGGCCCCACCGCGTTCCCACCCGCCACCAGCGGGGCGCTGTGGCTGAAGTCCGCGTCCACGCCAACCACCTGCCACTTGATCAGCTTCGTCGTCGCATGACCGCCGCCGCCCGGCACATAGTCCACCAGCACTTGCAGGCCGGTCTCACCGCCCTGCGTCACCGTATTGATCTCGATCGTGTCCGGCGCAGGCGTGCCACCTTCAGTCGGGATGCTGCCCAGCGCTGCATACGCCGACGAGCCTGCGTCATAGGTCGCCTTCGCCACCTTGTACCAGCTCTTGTTAAGCTGGTCCGTCTTGTCATCCAGAGCCGTCAGATCCATCTTCGTCGCCGACAGCAGACCGTTCGCATTGCTCGTGTCCTGCACCTGCACCGTGTAGCCATCCATCAGCGCTTTATACAGCGCCGCCGTGTATTCCACCCCCTGGACCACCCTTTTGATGGGTGGCTGCGTCGGCACCAGCGCCGCCAGAGCCGTGTTCGCCCGCACCCAGAGTGGGTACAGCGCCCGCGCCCGCTCCAGGATCGTGCCCTCACCGCGCTGGGCGATCTGGTACACCTCCTTCAGATCCTTCATCAGCAGCGTATTCTCACTGAGCTGCCCCTCCAGGATCGCCGGAATCTTCGTGCCCAGCAGCTTCAGCTTGTCCAGCGTCCCCTGGCCCGCGCGGTAGGCCGCGTCCGCGTCATCCTGCTTCACCGCGCGCAGTTGCACCAGCGGCTCGAATTGCGCGATCCAGTCCTCCAGGTCAGTGGTTCCCAGAATGCCGATCTTCAGGGTCGGCGCATGTTGTGTCCAGACAGTCAGGGTCAGTTGAGCGCGTTCTTTGGTGATTTCCCAGGTTTGCATGGTGTTATGAGTGTTGAGGGTGATCGGAGCCGTTACTACATAGGTTGAATCTGAGGCAGGCGCGGCTTCTGAGGACCACAAACTGCCGTCGTTCCAGCGGCTCACGCCGTCATTCCAACGGGCGGCGAGAGGGATTGGCATAGGGGGCATGGTTGAGTGCCCGTGAGTCGTCATCCAAGCACCGGCAAAACCGGTGGCGATCACGCCCTGGGCGGTGATGGAGAATGAAAAAGCGGTGCATGGTGGGTGACCTCATTCTACGGCTCGCACTTCGGCGGGATTAAACCGCTGAAAACACGACTTACGCCATTAATCCCAGTTTTCGGTCATCAATGCAAGACCATTTTTAGATTGTATCGATGTCAGATCTTATAGAAATCGTCAGAATCGCTTCGAGTCGTCCTTGAATAACAGTGCTATACCCGCAGATACTCACGAATCGCCCGCTAGATAAAACACAGCGTCTTCTAGCCGCCAGTCATCGTCTTTTCAGGTCATGTCATCGTCTTTTTGACCCACTAATATGGATGACATCCATGAAAAAGACGATAACGCCGTCCCAAAAGACGATCACCCAGCCCAGGGAGACGATCACCTCCCTCTTTCGGGTGATCACGCTCAGCCCAAAGACGATGACTGAGCACCGAAAGACGCTGACGCCCCCTCGTAGGCTGGGTATGTTTGGCGGAAAGACGCCTCGGTCACACCCACAGCCCCGCCGCCAAATTACCCGGCTTTCCCCGAAGGCCCGGTGGTCTGCGCTTTATCGACCTCTCCCCAACCAGCCGGGTAGTTTGGCGAATCAAATCCATCGTGTCATTGATCCCCGGCGCGCCAAACATACCCAGCCTACAATGAGCCACAGAGCGCGGAATTGATTCCGCAGCACCCCGATTCCACCCCACGTCCCCCCGCATCATCGAGAACGCCCGTCTCCCCGAAGGTCGCCGTGACGAAGGGGCCGCTGCGTGAGTCTCCACCACCGCCGCGCGAGCGACCCGCTGCGGAATAAATTCCGCGCTCCGGCAGAATCAATCCGCGCTGCGGCCTGCCAAAGTCGTGCTGGGCTTCATCCCGCACCGACACCGCAGACCAAACAATGCTCGACTCCGCTAACGACGCACTCACCGGCTAAAGCCGATGAGTGCTTTCCTCCTGCGCCTCCCCCATCGCGCCCCGCAACCGCGCCTCAATCTCCTCCTCCGTCACCTCCAGGGCCTGCAAGATGTGGATATAGTTGTCCCCGACCCCTTGCGAGTTTGGATGCTCCAAGCCCAGGCTGCTGACGAAGATACCCAAGGCACGCCGCATCAGCGGCTCGGCCTCCGCGAGCCGGTTCGTAGCCTGGAGCAACGTGGCGAGGTTGTTGAGGCGAATGGCAACGCTGGGATGGTCCGCGCCGTAGCTGGCCTCTACGATGCCCAAGGCACGCCGCATCAGCGGCTCGGCCTCCGCGAGCCGGTTCGTGGCCTGGAGTAACGTGGCGAGATTGTTGAGGTCAGTGGCCACATCAGGATGGTCTGGGCCGTAGCTAGTCTCACTGATGCTCATGGCACGCCGCATCAGCGGCTCGGCCTCAGCCTGCCGGTTCGTAGCATGGAGCAACCTCGCAAGGTTGTTGAGATCAATGGCAACTGCAGGATGGACAGGGCCGTAGCTGGCCTCATCAATTTGCAAGGCCTGCCGCATTAACGGCTCGGCTTCTTCCAGCCTTTTCATATCCTGGAGTAATTGCGCGAGATTGTTGAAATGACTGGCGACAATAGGATGCCTTTTACCATAGTGACTCTCGTCAATGCTCAAGGCACGCCGCATCAATGGTTCGGCTTCTTCAAGACGATTTGTGGCTTTGAGTAATATAGCAAAGTTGTTGAGGTCACGGGCAACGTTGGGATGTTCCGAGCCGTAGCTCGCCTCATCAATGCCCAAGGCCCGGCGTATTAGCGTCTCAGCCTCATCTAGACGATTTGTTTCCTGGAACAACATAGATAGGTTGTTAAGGCAAGTGGCAACTGTTGGATGCTTCGGCCCATAGTTGGCTTCCACGATAACCAAAGCCCGCCGCATCATTTGTTCTGCCTCTGCCAGCCGATTGGTGACCTTTAGCAACTGCGCGAGGTTGTTAAGATGAATGGAGAATCTAGGATTATTAGGACCGAAGAACGCCTCTACGATGCCCAAGGCTCGCCACATCAACGGCTCGGCCTCCTCCATCTTGTTTGTGTCCTGTAGCAACGTAGCGAGGTTGTTGAGGCCCGTGGCGACCTCGGGATGGTCTAAGCCATAGCTTATTTCATCCAGGTTCAAGGCGCGACGGTAGTGCGGCGCGGCTTGAGCGTGGAGGGATTTGGTGTGAAGTAGCACTGCTAAGCAACTCAACAACCAGCTCAAGCGCTTCGGTGCCGATGCGTCATGGGCGTGGGCGGCGAGGGAGATAGCGTGTGCTTGCAGGGGATTCCAGCGCGGCCAGGTGTGGACATCCTGGGGATTGTTGAGATCATCTTGATCGAAGAGCTGGATACCCATGGCCAGGGCGGCGGTGCGGTCGGCCTCTTGGGCGTCGAGGCGGATGATGTGCTGGACGAGGCGATGGAGTTTGAAGCGGGGTGGGTCGTCGTAGCGAGTGAGAAGGCTGTAGTTCTCGGCCTGGGCCAGGGCCTTGCGGGCGGCACTGTGGCGGGTTTTAACTTCGTCATCGGCACAGGGAGCTGAGTCGAGCAGAAACTCGGGGATGGGATCGGGGGCGAAGTGGGCGAAGACGAGGAGCCAGAAGCGGGTGTCTTCATCGAGTTTGTCGAAGCTGGTCTTCCAGGTGATGAGGACGGGTTTCGGAGCGTCCTTGTCGAGCCGTTCGTAATGAATGACGTGGCTCTTGAACCAGCCAAGCGGGTCGGTGGCTTCTTTTTCATAGATCGCGATGTAGTCGCGGAACGTGAGGCGCTGCTCGTTGATGTAACCGGCGGCTTGATGCAGCGCCAAGGGTAGTCCTTCCATCAAGTCGGCGAGCTGGCGCACTTGAGCGGCATCGTCGTCGGCACGTCGGCGCTTTTTGTCGGTGAGCTGGAGCAGCAGATCGGTGGAGGCGTCGGTACTGAGTTCATGGATGGGCAGGGACTCGACATTGTCGGCCCAGTTTTGAAGGCATGTGGTGATGAGGACGTGTCCGTTGCTCAGTTGGCCGTAGTAATCTGCCAGCGCAGCGGCAGCGGCTTCGTCATCGACGTTATCGACGATGAGTAGCCAGTCGCGGTTGTTGGCGAGCCAGCGCAAGGCGGCACTGACACGGATGGATTCGTCGCGCTGCACCTCGTCTTTGGCACCGAGTTGAAGCACGTCGTAGAGGGCCGAGAAACCAGCACTGAGCCGCTCCGGCGAGCCGCCGCTGATGAAGAGCTGCGCACTGTAGTCAGCCTGATGACGGCGAGCGTATTCGACAGCGGCGTGGGTCTTCCCAATGCCACCGAGCCCTGAAATCCCCGTGGCGGCAGGTGCCTGGGTGATGGCGGTGGCGTGGGTCTTCTTCGAGAGGGTGGCGCGCAGATCATCGAGAAAGGAATCGCGCCCGACGAAGAGGCAGTTGGCGTACATGCCGGGGAGGTTGGAAGGGGCGGGCAATGGCGAATGCTGAATGCCGAATGACGAAGTAGATGAGGCGTGAGTGTCGAGGATGGCATCCAAGCGGGGTTTGAAATCGGATCTTCCTTTGCGCGCATCGACGACGGCTTCGATGAGGCTGGCAGTGCGGCCCTGCCTTTCCATTTCCTCGATGAAGTTAAAGAGGGATTCATTGAAGGCTTTGCCTTTCAGTTCGTAGTCGGCATCGAATGGAATGTCCATTTTGACTCGGACGAGCTGGCGGAAGGCGTCATGACTGAAAGCATTCTTCAGGAGGTTGCGCAGTTGTTCGATCTGTGAGCCAGTAAGCTTGTCCATGAGAGGCTTGAGTCAGGTTCTTTCTCCAGCCAGGGAGAAGGCGATGCGGAAGCGTTTGGAACTCATGCGGAAAAAGAGGCAGCAGAAGGAAGCTGCCGCCCATCAAGCCGGAGACAGGGTGCTTTGACCAGAGGAAAATGCGGCGGGTGCGACGACCCACACGCTTTCATTCTTCCTCGTCGAGCTGGCGCTTGGCGGCTTCGATGGCGCGGCGTTCTTCGAGGGGGAGTTCGCTCAGCATCTTGTCGCGGTGGATGTCGTGATAGGGCTGGAGGAGGTCTTCGAGGCTGTCGCGGGCCTCGGACGGGAGTTCGAATTTCTTTTCCTCGAACTTCTGCGCCACCATGTCGGTAAAGCGGACGAAGCGCGCCTTGGTTTCGCTCATGGTGGTGGCCATGTCGGCCTGGTAGTGGAGCATGAAATCCTCATGCAATTGCTGGATGAGCGGGGTGAGGGTGTTTTTGCTCTGCTGGAAGAGCCGCTCAAGGTTGCCGATGCGCTCCAGATGCTGGTCCCAGTCGGGCTTGAACTCGGCATGGGCGGGCAGCAGGCTGCGGCCGGTGGCCACCATCTGACGCAACTGGGCGAGATGTTGCAGAAAGGTCTGCCTGGGCGGCTGGGAGGAGGAATCGGGTGCGGTGCTCATGGCTGCGGAGGATTCAAGCGGAGGCTGCGGTGAGATGGCAAGCCTGAAACGTGTGAGGGCAGAAAAGACGTGCTTTAAAAACCAAGCCACAGAGAGCTGCGCGCAATGGATGCGCATTGAATCACCTGACAACCCTGTGATGTGAGCTGACGGTTGTGCCTGATGTGTGTGCTCTTTAAACCTTCCCTTTCCCTGACTCTGGAGGGCTGTACGCGGTGAGTCGTGCGGCTCGGCGTGCGGCTCAGAAGAGGAGGCAGAGGGCGGGTGCGCCACTGCATGCGGTGGCGCATCATCAGCGTGGGATTGGGCTGAAATTTGCGGCTCTCTTGAAATCTGGGCAGGGTGCCTGGGTGGCGTTTCTGGCGGTGCTGGGGCCGGGTTTGCTGGCGGGGCTTTCAGACGATGATCCGGCGGGCATCACGACGTATTCGGTGTTGGGTACGGACTTTGGCTATCGTCTGCTGTGGATCATCCCGGCATCGACGATCCTGCTGGTGCAGTTCCACCTGATGGCGGTGCGTCTGGGTGCGGCGACGGGAAAGGGGTTTGTCGGCATCATCCGCGAAAAATGGGGACGCGGCGCGGGCTACTTCGCGGTGGGCGGCTTGCTGTTTGCAAACTTCGGCACGATTTGCGCGGAGTATGCGGGGATCTCGGCAGCAGGCGGGCTGGTGGGGATTCCGTCCTGGATCAGTGCGCCAGTTGCGGGTGTCCTGATTTCGCTGGTGGTGGTGCTAGGATCGTTTCACCGAGTGGAGCGGGTGCTGCTGGTGATCTCTTCCAGTCTCGCGCTTTACATTGTGGATGGACTGCTGGCTGAGCCGGACTGGGCCGCGGTGTGGCATCAGTCGCTGGTGCCGCACATGCCGACGAGTGCGGCAGGCTGGATCGCGATCGCGGCGGCTCTGGGGACGACGCTGGCACCGTGGGGTTTGGCCTTTATCCAATCCTATGCGGTGGATAAAAAGATCTCGCTGGAAACTCTGCGCTGGGCGCGTGTGGATGTGGTGATCGGCTCGGTGCTGACGGGTGTGATCGGGCTAGCTATCGCCGTGGCCTGTGCGGCGACGCTGAATAAGGCGGGCGTTCACATCGCCGATGCGGGTGATGCAGCGAAGGCGCTGCAACCTCTGGCCGGTCGGTTTGCGACGGTGCTCTTCGGCGCAGGGTTGCTGGGTGCTTCTTTGCTTGCGGCGGCCATCGTGCCGATCGCCACGGCCTACTCCATCGCTGAGGGCGTGGGTGAGCCTGCTTCGCTGGATCTGGACTCGCATCACTTTCAATGGTTTTACGCGGCGTTTGTCGGGCTAACGATCGCGTCAGTCAGTGTGGTGTCGCTGCCGGGTCTGCCTCTGATCCCGCTGATCTACACGAGCCAAGTGGTGAATGCGGTGGTGCTGCCGCTGCATGTGATCGCTCTGCAACTGCTAGCTGGCGATGCGTCGATCATGGGCCACTCACGCTCGGGGTTCTGGTCGCGTGTGGCAGGCTGGGTGAGCATCGGACTGATCGTGGCGTGCGTAGCAGCGCTGGCTTGGAGTTGGGTGAGTTGAAGCCGTTTTTGATCAGGAAAAAGATAGGCAAACCCACAAGCTGGGTGTGAAAGTGTCGGCACTCGATACCCAGAAACACACGCATGAATCATTTTTCGTTAAACTTGAACCAGATGCTTACGGCCTCGCTCTCGGCTTGCTGCCTGCTTTCAAGCTGTGCTCAAACGCTCGAAAAAATCGACACTGGCTGGCGTGTGGCGGACCCATCCGGCCACCACCGCTACCACCGCGACCGCTACTACAAGCACGAGCGGAAAGTCGGTATCAGACTGCCTGGAGATGCAGGTAGGTGACTCTGCTCACTGAATGGTTTTAGCCGTGCCACAGGAATGGCTGATAAGTCACTCAGCTCAAAATCTGCGATTGGTTTCAATGAGGCCAAAAGACGATAGATGCCCAGGTTCGCCTCGTTTGAAAAGCCCCCCTCGATGAAGATTTTTGTTCACGCTTGCGCCATCCTTTTTTCAGTCTCTTGCCTCCAGGCCAGTGACATTCCTGAAGTCGATAGTGACCTACCTCAGCCACTTAGTCTGGATTTCGCGGAGACTCTGGTGACGCATTCCCCCTTCACACGATCCGTGAATCTGGAGCAGTCGCTGTAGTTGACTAGCATCGCCTATGTGGACGGTCGTCCTGTTGCCACGGTGCTGAACAAGGCCACCAAAGAAAGAGTCTTGGTTTTCGAAGAACCCAACGCACTGGGCTGGAAACTGACTGGAGCCAGCGCAGGCGTTGACATCAGTAACACTGAAATTCAGATGATGATCGGCCCAGAAGTCGCACCTCAAACGCGGCTACGGGGCACCACGTTCTGACGAACGCGGCTACCTTGTCGTCCTTCAACCCAACCCTGCCGCCTGGATGGCTCCCTGGTCGTGGCCGATGTGCTGCGGGATCAATTCAATGGCTTGGCGGCAATGATCGCGGCCATCACGTCAGTGAATGCAGCGGTGATCGATGGCGTGCAGACGCTGCTGCCGAATGAGCAAGCTTTTGTGACACTGACGGTGACGAATGAGACACTGCACTTCACCTTCGGCATCCCGCGTGGAGATGAGGGCGTGCAGGGGCAGAATGGTGCGGACGGCGGCGATGGCCCCCAAGGTGAGCCAGGCAGTCAGGGCGAGCCTGGAGCGCAGGGTCCGCCCTTTGCCCAAGCAGTGGTGGATGGCGTGCCCACACTCAACCCCGGTGATCCCGCGACGGTGACCGTGAGTTTTGACGGGGTGAATTGTGCATTTCAGCTTCGGCATCCCCAGAGGTGCTCAGGGGGAGGTGACCCAAGCACAGCTCGATTCAGCGATCAGTGGCACCAGCACGAAT
>JBEBGU010000934.1:0-1896 GCA_040081325.1 Prosthecobacter sp. | reverse complement strand
ATCCTGTGCCGAAAGGCTTAAGGGTTCGAGTCCCTTCCCGAGCACCACTTCATTTTGAAGTGGTTTGATGTCAAAGCGGCGAGCCGCTTCCTGATTTTAATGCACAGCCAAACGCGAGCGACTAGCGCCTTGAATAGGCATCGCTGTAGCCACGCTCGAAGTTGCGGCGATAGCGCGGATCATAATGGCCGACATGCGAGCCTGGGTCATTGGCGCGGCCAGCGACTTTGTCACGAATGCCATAATCGTAGCCTTGATTGTAGGAGGGATCATTGGCGGGTGGCGGTGTGTAGGCTCCTGAGCCTGGAAAGGTGGACTGTTGCGGCTGCTGCTGCCATGGCGGAGCACCGGGGAGTGGTGCTAGCGGTGGGACGTATCCCTGATCGTATCCCGACTGGTAAGCAGCCTGAGTGGCTGGCGTGTAGCTCTGATAATGCCGTGTGTAACTTTTAGGCTGGCCTGCTGAAGCGTCATCGCGCGCATCGTTGATGCCACGCTCGTAGGCTGACTGATTCTGCTCCTGCGAATAGTCGCGAGTTTGATTGCGATACTGCTCGCGCTGGTCCGTGTAGGGCGGTGGTGGCTGAGGACCAAAGGGGCTGATTGGATTGCCGTATTGATCGACACATTGAGTCAGCAGCAAGGGAATGAGGAGAGCGAGGCAGCGCATGGGAATAGAGAATTGTGGAAAGTGAAGAGGTGGGACCAGTAGATAGAAAAAGCGGCCCTTGTGAGGCCGCGTGAGTGGGAAGAACTTACTCTTCAAATCGGATCACATATTCGCCCTTCTTGTGCATGTTCTCATGATCACGGGCGCGGATTTCGAGGTAGCTAGCGTCAGTCTTGATCCAATCGACCTGACGCAGCAGTTGATCGCGTTGAGCGACGAGTCCATCTCGCTCAATCTTCATGGCTTCAAGCTTTGCGCGCTGGGAGTTCTGCTCCGCCAGCGGGTGCCGATAAACGGCCACCACGACGGGCACCACCAAAAGTAAGAGACAGAATTTCCCGAGTCGCACGAGTCCCCGCAGACAACGTTCGACGTGCTGAGGCTGTTCGTGATCGATCTGGAGTTCTTGATACTTCATGGTGGTGCCGCGTCGAGCGGCGGTGTGGGTTAGACTTTCATGCGGCCACCGAAGATCGCGTTGTCTCCCAGTTCCTGCTCGATGCGCAGAAGCTGATTGTACTTGGCGATACGGTCACTGCGGGAAAGAGAGCCGGTCTTGATCTGACCGCAGTTTGTGGCGACGGCGAGGTCGGCGATGGTGTAGTCCTCAGTTTCACCTGAGCGATGGCTCATGACGGCGGTGTAACCATGGCGATGGGCGAGATCAACGGCGTCCAGCGTTTCGGTCAGGGAACCGATCTGGTTCACCTTCACGAGGATGGAGTTGGCGATGTTCAAGTCGATGCCCTTTTGGAGGAACTTGGTGTTCGTGACGAAGAGATCGTCGCCGACGAGCTGTGTGGTGGCTCCGAGTTCTTTCGAGATGATTGCCCATCCGTCCCAGTCGTTTTCGGCACAGCCGTCTTCGATGGAGATGATCGGGAAGTCCTTCTTCAGCTCAGCATAGTAGGCCACAAGTTCGGCGGCGCTGCGCTCAGACTTGTCGCTCTTCTTGAAGACGTACTTGTTCTTCTTTTTGTCGTAGAACTCGGAAGAAGCGACATCGAGAGCGATGAAGATGTCTTCACCCATCTTGTAGCCAGCTTTTTCGATGGCCTGGGCGATGACTTCCAGCGCGTGATGAGCGCTCTTCAGCGTCGGAGCAAAACCACCTTCGTCACCGACGGCGGTGTTGAGACCGAGATCATGCAGGATCTTCTTCAGCGCGTGGAAGACTTCAGCACCATAACGAAGAGCTTCGGAGAAAGTCGGAGCGCCCTTGGGCA
>JBEBGU010000933.1:0-1897 GCA_040081325.1 Prosthecobacter sp. | reverse complement strand
CAGTTGGTGCCGACCATGAAGAGCATGGTGTCGCCTTTACGCCACACTTTGAGCAGCACGGTCTTCGAGCTGGCCTTTGCCATCTCACGAGCCTCGCCGACGGCGCGGACAGGCTTGCGATTGACCTCGGTTATTACGTCGCCTTCCTCCACACCCATGGCAGCGGCGCGGCTTTCGGTATCGACTTTCGTGATGACGACTCCAGCGATCTCAGCCGGCACTTCATGACGCTCGCGGGTGCTGGGCGTGAGATTCTGCACCGTGACTCCAGGGATGATTTCAGCAATGCTGGCACCGCTTGGGCCACCGCCGATCACTGGATCTTCGGTGATTTCTCCACCCGCCAGGATCTCGGGAGTTAGCTTGGCGAGCTTCGCGGTCATGGTCAGTGGCTTGCCTTCACGGATGACGCTGAGGGTGATTTCCGTCTCGGGTTGGTGCGTGCTGACGATCAATGGCAGCTTGGATGCATTCTCGACTTTCTGGCCAGACACACTGGTGATGACATCTCCCACTTGCAGGCCAGCTTTGGCGGCTGGGGAATTCTTCTTCACTGTTTTCACCAGAGCACCACTCTCATCACTCAAGCCCCAAAGCTTCATCGACTCGGCATCAACATCCGCCGGGAAGATGCCCAGATAACCGCGTGTCACCTCACCATCGTCCGTCAAATCCTCAGCGATTCGCAAAGCCAAACTGATCGGAATAGCAAAGCCGATGCCTGCACTCATGCCAGAGCGTGAGTAGATGGCGGTATTGATGCCGACCACACGACCAAGCGCATCTACCAGCGGGCCGCCAGAGTTACCGGGATTGATAGCCGCGTCTGTCTGGATGAAATCTTCATAGCCCTGCGAGTTACGCTTGCCGATGATGCCCATACCACTGCGCCCAAGAGCACTGATGATGCCCTGTGTGACTGAGCGGCTCAGTTCCATAGGCGCACCCGCAGCCAGCACGATGTCACCGACACGCAGCTTCGTGCTGTCTGACAGCGTGGCCGGGATCAGGCCGGTGGCTTCGATTTTGATCAAAGCCACATCGGTCTGTGGATCAGCGCCGATGACCTTGATGAGGTAGCGTTTTGAACTGCCATTCACATCGACAATGGCTTCCAACTTATCGGCTTCACCGACGACGTGATTATTAGTTAGGATATAGCCATCTGCCGAGATGATCACACCTGAGCCGACGCCATTGGGCTGGAGATCTTCTTCTTTGGATTGTTCTTGCTGACGAGGAGCGCCACGGCGTCCACGCGGGTTAGGGCGCTGCTGTTCTTCCTGTTCCTTCTGCTCCTGCTGACCACGGAAGTAATCATAGAAGGGGCGCAGTTGCGGTGGCACATCTTCGATGTCTGGCATCTCATGGGGATCAGACGCCTTACCATAGGAGCAGATGGTGACCACGCTTGGCAGGATCTTTTCCACCACTGTCGCGTAGCTCATCTGGAGCTGACCGCCATTGGGCAGAGGTGTGTCATCGCGGGTCAGTCGTGTGTGGAAATCCGCCGGAGCTAGCTTCGGCGCGTCCTTATTTTCCAGTCCGTAAGCCGGACTCAGGGCCAGCACGCTGGCAGAGGCGAGAGCAAATGTGAAACGGGTCGTGTTATTCATGGTGGGGGTGTGTTTGTAAACGCGGTATTAACGCAGAACCTATGACGGGAACGTTCACGGAATGTTGAAAACTATTCCACATACAAAAACGCCCAGCAGCGGCGTTTCGGCGCACAAGGAGTGAGGCCATCTTGGCCTCAGAATAGATGGTGAGGGCTGGAAGTCCTCACTCCTTGGTGCGGGCTTCAGCGAGGGCTTTGTCCATGACCTCTTTGATCGTAACCTCGGTGCCACCACGGCGCTTACTCTCATCCGCTGCTTCCATGAATGCATAGATCTCC
>JBEBGU010000932.1:0-1897 GCA_040081325.1 Prosthecobacter sp. | reverse complement strand
GGATTGAACCCTCGACCTCGTCCTTACCAAGGACGTGCTCTACCACTGAGCTACAACAGCTTTAACCGGCGGCGATTCACAAAGGAATCTCCTCCTCTTTCGAAAAGAAAACCGAGGCACAAACGACACGTAATGACAAGCATCACGGAAGAGTACACCCCGGCCAATTCCCGAAAAAGTGGAGGCGAAGCTAGGTGGTTCGACCTTCATGTCAAAGATTATTTCCGAATTCACAAAGTTTCGCTAACACCCACATTTCGGACCTTCAAACGCTCAATTTTACCCAGTAACAGGCCTAGTCTTCGTTGCGCTCTTTTTCCTCAGCCTCCAGCCCAAAAAGGAACTCGAAGTCGGTCTTTTCAAGCGTCCGGGCAAAGCCGCCTTCTCCAAGAACGTTGGCTGACATGAGCTGCTTCTTCTGCTGCAAGAGCATGATCTTTTCCTCGATGGTATTCTTCGTGATCATTCGATAAGCCATGACCGGCTGGGTCTGGCCGATACGGTGAGCACGGTCGATTGCCTGCGCTTCGACGGCTGGATTCCACCATGGATCGTACAGGATGACGTAGCTCGCGGCGGTAAGATTGAGTCCGCTGCCACCGGCTTTCAGGGAGAGCAGGAACACGCAAGCGTCGGCGTCATTCTGGAACTGCTCAACGACTTCAGCACGGTTGTTCGTGCTGCCAGTGAGCCAATAGTAGGGCACCTTCATTTCCGTCAGCCGATCACGAATGATTTCCAGCATGGTGACGAATTGGCTAAAGAGAAGCACCTTGTGGCCCTCAGCGTGGAGTTCTTCGATGAGTTCCAGAGTAGCAGTGAGCTTGGCGCTTTCGTGCTCTTTGCCACTTTTGTCGATGAGGTTAGGGTGACAGCAAATCTGGCGCAACCGAGTCAGCGCCTGAAGGATAGCGAATCGCTTCCGTGTGAGCACCTCAAAGCCGCTGGAGGTCAGCACCATTTGCTGAGCACGAGCCAACTCCTCACGATACATTTTCTCCTGCGCACTGCTCATTTCGCAGAGCATGGCTTCCTCGCTGCGGGAAGGCAGATCCTTGGCCACCTGGGATTTCGTACGGCGCAGCATGAAGGGGCGTAATCGCGCGCCGAGGCGATCACTGGCCTGACCATCTTTACGCCGATCAAAATTCCGCGTGAAGTAGCCGCGATCGCCGAGCGCGCCAGGTGTGGCAAAGGTCATGAGACTCCAGAGATCGAGCAGTCGGTTTTCCAAAGGTGTGCCTGTGAGCACGAGCCGATTTTCAGACTGAAGCTGACGTGCCGCCTTGGCTGCTTTCGAGTCAGGGTTTTTAATGTGCTGTCCTTCGTCCAGGATCACTGCCAGCCACTTCATGGCATTCAGTAAATCAATGCAGCCGCGCATCTGCGCGTAGTTCATCACGAGCACATCGAAGTCGCTCTGTAAGCGCATGAGGTCCAGTTCTTCCTTATCTCTCAGCACTTGCACCCGCAGCGTCGGGGCCGCTTTACCAAATTCAGTCGCCCAGACATCCAGCACTGATTTGGGACAAATGACGAGACATGGCCAGGCCGTGCGGTGGCGTGAGCGCAGCCAGAGAATCCAGGTGATGCTCTGAATGGTTTTACCCAAACCCATGTCATCAGCTAGGATACCGCCGAATTTATTCAGACTCAGATAGGCTAGGAAATGAAAGCCCTCTTCTTGGTAGGGCCGAAGGGTCACACCCAATGTTTCCGGCACCGCCGGGCGCTCATCGATCTTGGCTTTCTCCATGCGCTGCGTGATGTTTTGCCAGGCACGCGGATTGATGATTTCCTTGGAGGCCTGCCCACTGAGCTGACGCCAGTGCAGGCGATGCATCTCGTCACCATGTTCGTCGAGATCGATACCGAGCTGATCCATCAAGATTTGCTG
>JBEBGU010000179.1:0-7327 GCA_040081325.1 Prosthecobacter sp. | reverse complement strand
CGACATGTATGGTGTGAAGCAACCGGGTGACGGCAGTTTTGCGTCGAACTGCCTGTTAGCTCGTCGCATGGCCGAGCGTGGCACGCGCATGATTCAGCTTTATCACCGCGCGTGGGATCATCACAGTGGCATTGTCGATGGCATGAAAGCCGCCGCTGCTGATGTGGATCGTGCTTCCGCCGCACTGATCAATGATCTCAAACAACGCGGCATGTTGGACGACACGTTGATTCTTTGGGGCGGCGAGTTTGGCCGCACGCCGATGGGGCAGGGAACGGGTCGTGATCACCACATCCTAGCCTTCAATGTTTTCATGGCAGGCGGCGGCGTAAAGCCGGGCTTCAGCTACGGCGCGACGGATGAACTCGGCTACCGCTCCGTGGAAGACATCGTTCACGTTCATGATCTCCATGCCACGATGCTGCATCTGCTCGGAATCGACCACAAACGTCTCACGGTGAAGTTCCAGGGACTCGATGTCCGGCTCACCGGCATCGCTGGGAATCTGGTGAAGAAGGTGCTGGCGTAACTTTTGGATGACGCATGTTCTTCGACACCCACACCCATCTTGGTAGCCACAAATTTGATTCCGATCTTCAAGACGTGCTCGCGCGTGCCCGTGTGGCTGAAGTGACGCGAATGATGGTGCCAGCGACAGATCTGATTAATGCGCGCAAGTGTCTAGCCATTGCTGAGAAGGAAACGACGGTTCGTGTCGCGGTTGGCATTCATCCTTGTGATGTGGACTCGGTAACGGGTGAGTCTTGGATTGATGAAATGCGTGAGCTGGCAGGGCATCCGAAGGTGGCCGCCATCGGGGAAATCGGACTCGATTACTTTCATCCGCCGCCAGAGGGTTTTGATCTCAGCGGATGGAAAGCACATCAAGCGAAGTGCCTGCGCCTACAGCTCGATTTGGCCTGTGAGTTGGGCTTGAATGTCGTGCTGCATAATCGCGATAGTTGGGAGGATTTGGTCGCCATCGTCATGCCTTACAGTGGGCGTTTGCGCGGTGTCTTCCACTGTTACACAGGCACGCTTGAGCAGGCTCGGCCATTGCTTGAAGCGGGACATCTGATTTCCTTCACAGGCATCGTGACTTTTAAAAAGCCAGGTCCAGCAGGTGAGACGGCGCGTGAGGTGCCTGATGGCCAATACATGATCGAGACTGATGCGCCCTATCTCGCGCCGATGCCGCATCGTGGTCAGCGCTGTGAGCCTGCCTATGTGGCCGACACGGCACGCGCTATTGCACTGATGCGCACGCAGAGTGCGGAAGAGGTCGCGCGAGTGACCACTGAGACGGCCTTAAACTTCTTCAAAGGATTCGAGTAAAATATTCTGAATAGCCTGAAGGCTATGCTAGTCAGAGATCGCACCACTATGAAAAACATGCTTCGCGCTTTGGGTTGTGCCGCTATCTGCGGTTTGTCTCTTTCCTCCTGTGTCGTTGACCCTTATGGCTACCCCGGTGGTGGCTATAGCGGTGGCGGTTACAGCGGAGGCTACTACGATGACGGAGATTATGGTGATGGCTACTACGGGTCGAATTACGGCGCACCTCTCTACACGCCAGCATTCACCAGCTTGTCATTCTTTGGCGGCAGCGGATGGGGCAATCAATGCGCCAGCCCGAGCTACGGTAACTCGCGCTATTACAATAATAGCGCGCAGTATCGCGGGCACAGTTCATACCAGCGGCCCGTTTCATCCACGCAGCGCTATGCCTCACAAGTGACACGGCCATCAACATTCCGTGGCAACAGTGTCTTTAGCACTCCGCCGCCAACACCGACTTTTTCAGCACCGCGCACCTTGTCTCGTCCGACCTTCAGTGCGCCTGCACCGCGCCCCGCTCCATCGGCTCCAAGTCGCAGCTATCAGGCTCCCTCAGCACCGGCACCGAGCGGGCGCTCGGAGCGAAGCAGTCCCATCGTGCAGGCGGCCAGTTCATTCTCGGCCCCTGCGGAATCGGGCCGCTTTGGCGGTGGCTTGCCCTCCGATCAGCGCCGTCAACGCTGAGCCTGGTAAGATGATTTTTGGATTTCTTATGTAGCAGGAAGTCTTGGGCGACGTTTTGAACATGTGGGTCCAGTCTTGACTCTCACGCTCGCCCCATTGACCTTTCCCGCCGCATGTCTGAATCCGTCGTCTCCTCCCCCGCCGTCCCTGATCAGGAAACCATCGCTAAATCCGCCTCTTGGGTGCTGCCGCTTCGTGCAGAAATCGCCCGAGTCCTCATCGGCCAGACCGAACTCGTTGATCGCTTGTTGGTCGCTTTGCTGACCAATGGTCACGTGCTCCTCGAAGGTGTTCCTGGATTAGCTAAAACGCTCGCGGTACGCACTCTTTCCAGTGCCCTTCACGCCGAGTTTAAGCGCATCCAATTCACGCCCGATCTGCTGCCTGCTGATGTCGTGGGCACCATGGTGTATCACCCGAAGGAGGGGACTTTTACTCCGCGACTCGGACCCGTCTTTGCCAATCTAGTTCTGGCTGATGAAATCAACCGTGCTCCAGCTAAGGTGCAGAGCGCACTGCTCGAAGCTATGCAGGAGCGCCAGGTTACCATCGGTGACAAGAGCTACAAACTGCCAGATCCTTTCATGGTGCTGGCCACGCAGAATCCGATCGATCAAGAAGGCACCTACACGCTGCCTGAAGCCCAGCTTGACCGGTTTCTATTTAAAGTGCGCGTCATTTACCCGACGCCATCTGAGGAGCGCCAAGTGCTCGACGCCATGGCGACCAGCGCGCCTAAATTAGACGTGAATCAGATCACTCAGGCTGCGGACATCGTCGCCAGCCGAGGTATCGTGAACAGCATCTACATTGATGAAAAGATCCGTGACTACATTGTGGCCATCATTCATGCCACGCGTAATCCAGAGGTCGTGGCACCGCATTTGAAATTGCTCATTCGCTGTGGTGCATCTCCGCGTGGCACGATCAATCTCGCGCTCGCTTCCAAGGCCCTCGCCTTCCTCGCCGGACGTAACTTTGTGACCCCACAGGACATCAAAGATCTCGCCCCCGACATCCTCCGCCATCGCATTCTCCTGAGCTATGAAGCAGAAGCCGAAGGCGTTACTAGTGAAGACGTGATCAAGCAACTGCTCGACAAGCTGCCGGTGCCTTAAACTGTTCTCGGTTCGCTGCCCACGGCTTTCTGTCTGACAAACCGCTGCGCATATTTGAAACCAAGCTCGGATCGCCATTTGCATGCCCGCATCAATTCCCAACGACGACGAACGTCTCAAGCGCATCCTCAAGCGTGTGCGGCGTATTGAGTTGATCACGCGTGGCATGGTGAAGGAGACGCTGGGTGGCGCTTATCACTCACGATTCAAAGGGCAGGGGATCGAGTTTGATGATTTCCGCGAGTATCAGCCTGGGGATGATGTGCGCTTCTTGGACTGGAATGTGACGGCGCGCATGGATGAGCCGTTTGTGCGCAAGTACATCGAAGAGCGTGAGCTGACAGTGATGCTTGTCGTCGATGTCAGCGGCTCCGGCGATTATGGAAGTCAGGAAGATAGCAAGCGTGAGCGTGCCGCAGAGGTCGCTGCGGTGTTTGCCTTTAGCGCCGTGCAGAATCAGGACAAAGTCGGCCTCATCCTCGTCTCCGATAAGGTGGAGCACTATCTGCCAGCGCGAAAAGGCGGTAGCCATGCGCTGCGCTGCTTGCGTGATATTTTGAACATGCAGCCGAAGAGTCGGCGCACAGATCTGGCTCCAGCTTTGGACCTTGCTCTTGAGCGTGTCGCTCATCGTGCGTTGGTCGTGGTCGTGTCAGATTTCTTCACCACGAATGATGCCTGGGAGAAGAGTTTGCGCTCCCTTGCTGCCAAGCATGATGTCGTGGCAGCACAGATCACCGATCCACGTGAGTGGGAGCTGCCCAATGCCGGTCGAGTCTGCCTGGAAGATCCAGAAACGGGTGAGCAGCACATCGTTAACACCTCACATCCTGCCGTGCGGCGTCAGTATGCGGAACGGATCAGTGAACGGCAGGACTCGCTCAATCGCATGTTGAGAAAGAATGCTGTGGAACGGCTCGATGTGCGCACCGACGACGACTACGTGCCAGCCTTGAAAGCCTATTTCCGCTCACGCAAAAGGAGGAAGCGCTCATGAGCCTGTTAGCCTTTTTCATCGCACAAGCCCAGCAGCCAGAGGCGCCGCCCCTCCAGCCTTTGCCGCACCCCGAGCTGCCTGATCCGACATTGATTACAGCCGGTCCTAGTTGGTGGGTTTATGCTGCCGCTGCCATTTTAGTTTTCTCCCTGCTGGCTCTCATCTTGTGGATGCTTTTCCGCCCTGCGAAAGCCAGTCCGCCACTGTTGAAGAAACCCTGGCAGACAGCGATGAATCGTCTGCGAGACATCCTCGCTCAAGCCTCTCAAAAGCCACCTTCCGAAACGGCTGCCGCAGTGTCAGAAACGCTGCGCGTTTACTTCTTAGAGCGCTACAAAATCCCAGCGCCCTTCCGCACTTCGCAGGAGCTGTTTCAGCGTGGCGGCATCCCGGCCACTTCCCTGCGCCTGACTCGCTATGCGGCGT
This sequence comes from Prosthecobacter sp., assembly GCA_040081325.1. Lineage (GTDB taxonomy): Bacteria > Verrucomicrobiota > Verrucomicrobiia > Verrucomicrobiales > Verrucomicrobiaceae > Prosthecobacter. The sequence goes on along the minus strand of JBEBGU010000179.1, from coordinate 2,764 downwards.
TGGCAGACATTTGGGATCAACTCGCTTTTGCGCCTGTGCCTGTAAACTCAAGTGAAGCCTCGGCGCTCGTGCAAAAGGCCATTGAATCCTTGGAGGAAGACCGCCTATGAGCATTCCATTTCTTCGCGACACGATCTTTGCGCATCCCGCGTGGCTGCTCCTGCTGCTCGCGCTGCCACTGATGGCTTGGTGGCGCGGCAGGCTGGGTAAAGCTCCCACGATTGCGTTTTCGACCACATTCCTGCTGCGTGATCTCGGCACTCCGGCCAAGTCTGCTCGCGGTGGTTTCACCATGGGGCTCGTGCTGCTCAGCCTCGCTGCCGCCATCTTTGCTCTGGCTCGCCCGCAGAAAGTCATCTCGCACGATGAAGACAACACTGAGGGCATCGCCATCTGTCTCTGCGTGGATGTTTCTCTCTCCATGTTGATCGAGGACTTCTACATCGGCGGCAGTCCCGTGAATCGCATCACAGCGGCGAAGCGAGTCATGCGTGACTTCATTCGCGGTCGTACCAATGACCGCATCGGCATTGTCGCTTTTGCCGGAGCGCCCTATCAGCCTTGCCCACTCACGCTTCAGCGCGAGTGGCTTGAGGCAAATCTTGATCGTGTGCAAACAGGTGTCATGGAAGATGGCACCGCCATCGGCTCAGGTCTGGCGGCTGCTTCCCGTCGCTTGGATAAAGAAACAGTACCGAGCAAAGTCATCATCCTGCTGACGGATGGCGCCAACAACAGCGGCAAGCTCAGCCCTCAGGATTCTGCAAAGCTCGCGGCCACACTCGGACAAAAAATTTATACCATCGCCATCGGTACACCTGGAGTTCACATGATCCCGCTGCCAAACGGACGAGTCATTACAAGTGGTCGGCAGGAGTTCGATGAAGGCACGCTCCAAGAAGTCGCCCGCATCGGCAATGGCAGCTTCTACATGGCTCAGGATCTGAGTGCTTTGCAGGACATCTTCGACACCATCAACAAGCTCGAAAAGAAAGAGATCAAGCGCCGCAATATCACCGAGACCGAGGAACTTTTCTTTTACCCACTCACTGCCGCCGCCGCTCTGCTCGGACTGGCCTTGTTGCTGCGGTTCACACTGCTCAATGCCTCCCCGATGGCTGTTGCCACCTGACCTCTTGCCGCCATGACTTTCCTCGCTCCGAAGCTCCTCTACTATCTCTTCGTGTTGCCGTTCCTGGCGGCGCTGAAGCTGTGGGCGGATTGGCGCGCTCGAAAGACTCAGGCTTTGTTCACCTCGCCTCGGCTACGAGACACACTAATCACGGGCGTCTCCACGACACGGTCATGGGTCATCTTCACGCTGCAATTACTTGCGCTTGCCTGCTTCATCACGGCGCTTGCTAGGCCGCGCTGGGGTGAGGATAAAATCGTCCAGCAGGAGTCCGGGCGTAATGTCATCATCGCCATCGACACCTCCCGCTCCATGTTGGCGAACGACATCGTGCCTGACCGCATCACGCGTGCCAAGCTAGCCGCCCAAGATGTGCTGGCCTCGCTCAAAAATGATCGAGTCGGTTTGATCGCGTATGCGGGAAACGCTTACCTCCAAGCGCCTCTCACCACAGATCATGATGCGGTGATTGAGGCCATTCAGTCGCTCGACTTCACCGCAGTCCCGCGTGGCGGAAGTGAGATCGGGCGCGCTCTGAAATTGGCCATGGAGACCTTTGAAAAGAGTCCCGCCAAGAATCATGGTCTCATTCTTTTCAGCGATGGCGGTGAGCCAGACATCCAGATCACCGAGTACTCGAAACAGGCCGCGCAGAAGAACGTACTCGTGCTCACCGTCGGCGTTGGAACCGAGGCTGGAGCGCTCATCCCCGATCCTGATCCTGAGCGTGCAGGTGAGTTCATTCGTGATCAGCAGGGCAATGTGGTGAAGACGCGGCTGGAGCCAAAAGTGCTCCAAGAGATCGCCACTGCCACACGCGGTCGTTACATGAAGCTCGGTTCCCAGCCACTCGCCGTTTCAGTGGTCAAGGATCTGCTTTCAGCCCTTCAGGCACAAACAAACGCGGCCAAGGAACTTGTGAAACCAATTGAGCGTTTTTATTGGCCGTTGTCTATGGGAATGCTGCTACTCGTTTGCGCTTGGCTCATTCATCCCACTTCCCGCATGAAAACCTACACACCCGCAATGGCTCTCCTGGCTTGGAGTTTTCTGACTCCCGGTGCTCAGGCCGATGACACTTTTTTGGGCTCGATCTTCGGCTCAAAGCAGCCTGACCCCCAGCAAGCGCATCAAGCCTACAAAGACGGCGAGTTTGATCAGGCGGAGAAGCTCTATGAGGAGCAGATGAAGCAAACCTCATCTGCCCCAAAGCAGCAGCAGCTTGCCTTCGGCTATGGCAGCTCGGCGCATCAACTCAAAGACTATGACCGCGCTATCGATGGCTTTAGCCAGGCACTTGAGTCTGAGGATCAGGGAGTGCAAAACCATGCGCACCGCGGCATCGCCCATAGCCTCTATGACCAGGGTGATCGCGCCTTTGCAAAGCAGCCTAAGTTTTCACTCAAAGCCTGGCGTGATAGTGTGAAGCACTTTGATGCCGCGCTGAAAATCGAGCCTGAAAATAAGGAAGTGAAGGAGAACCGTGACTTCGTGAAGAAGCGTCTCGATGAACTCCAGAAGAAGATGGACGAGCAAGAAGGCAAAGATGGCAAGAAGGGCGACAAAGGTAAAAAAGGCGACAAGGGCAAGAAGGGAGAAAAAGGCGAAAAGGGTGAAGGTGAGGACGGCGAC
>JBEBGU010000931.1:0-1901 GCA_040081325.1 Prosthecobacter sp. | reverse complement strand
GATAGGGGTAGGAACGGCGCATTGGGTTGCGCCGCCCCTCCCTCCGAACCGGACTGGCGGCTTTCCCGCATCCGGCTCTCCGGTCAGTAGTTGGCTGCTACACGCAGGCGGATGATTTCAAACTTGTGGGCGGCTCCCAGGTCGAAGAGCCCCAGTTTGGTAAAGTAGTGGTTGGGCCAGCGGTGATGATCGAGGCCTCGCCCTCGTCCTTTGCGCCCGGCGCGTTTGCGCAGGATGCTCCGCAATCTACCTCGTATCCATTCATCCAATTCGTCAAATGCTCCGGCACGGACGTGTTTGAAGTAGTTGAAGAACCCTTGGAGCTTTGGCCTCAGTAACGTCACGATCTCCTTTAGGCTGCGCCCGTTGGCTCGTTTCAAATACGGCTTCATTCCTTCGCGTAGCTTCTTCATACTCTTGGATCTCATGAACTTCAGCAGGCGGCGGCCGCTGGTTTTGCTGCGCCAAAACTTATACCCGAGGAACTCGAAGCACGCCCTGGGTTGCCCCATATTGACGATCTTGGTTTTCTCGGGATGCAGTGTCAGCCCAGCTTGGGCACTCCATTCGCGCAGGGTTTGTAGTACGGTCTCGGCGGCTTCGGCACTCGGACATAGAATGACCATGTCGTCGGCATACCTCACCATTTCGTGTCCGCTTTTGCTCATCAGGTGATCCAATGGATTGAGGTAGATGTTCGCCAGAAGGGGACTGATGACGCCGCCTTGCGGCGTGCCTTCGTCCTGCTCTTCCGCGTCTATCTCGCCCATCGTGTTCATGATGCCTTGCTTGAGGAAGCTTTCGATCAGCGCGAGCAGCCGACCGTCGGCGATGCGCTCTCCCACCAGCGCCATGAGACGCTCGTGCGGGATGCTGTCAAAATACCCTTTGATGTCCACATCCACCACATGGACCAGCCCGCTTCTCAGCAGCTTGTCCACGCGACGAAGGGCATCTTTACAACCACGTCCGGGCCTAAATCCATAGCTGTGCTCGGCAAACTCTCGCTCGAAGATCGGTTCGACGACCATTCTCACTGCTGTCTGCACGACGCGGTCCGTGACCGTGGGTATCCCCAATGGTCGCTTCTCGTTGCTGCCTAGCTTCGGGATCATAACCCGTTTCACCGGCTTGGGTTGGTAGGTGCCTTCGTGTATGTGCTCATTGACGACGAGCAGCCGATTTTGGCTATCTTTTGCGAAGTGCTCCACCGTGATGCAATCAACGCCACATGCCCCTGCGTTTGACTGCACCTTTGCCCATGCCAGTTCGAGGGTTCGCGGCGCATAGACTTTATCTATGAGACTGAACCACACGTTTCCTTTAACCCCTCTTTCGAGGGCCATCAGCATGTTCTGACTCCAGATTCCGCGTTGGGCCTTGTGGCGCTGCCACAGGGCTTCTTCATCTTGCTTATCCATTGCTGGAACTCCCGATGATCGTGCTTCGCTTTGCCTTTGCTCAGACTCATCTACTTTCCTGCCGCCCTTCTCTCCCCCGGAGTTACCCGGCTTCGACGCTACTATGGCGGCTCTGACTTCTGCCGAAGTCGGTCCTGCGACCACCTGCCCCGACAGATCTCCTGTGTTCACGGCACTACCCTTCCCTGACATACAACCACCAACCACCGCAACACTCCCCAGGACGAGTTCTGTATCTCGCCGTCCTGGGCCAATGCTCATCGCATCAGGGCTTCGCGCCTGACCAGCCGTCTCGCCGTATTGTTGGGGCCGAATCGTGTTCACTTTATGTTGTTGTCTATCAGGTTCTCTTCGTTGCTTCCCACCCCCGCCTCGCGGCAGACGCAGTTACTTCAAGTTCTCAGCCGGAATACAGTTCCAACTGGCTGGAGTCTTCCACTCCAGAGGGTCGTGACGCTCCACAGCGCACTGGTCCGCACA
>JBEBGU010000178.1:0-7335 GCA_040081325.1 Prosthecobacter sp. | reverse complement strand
TTTCTGGGGCGCGCGACTTTCACCGGCTTCTTGAAAAAACGCGGCAGCGTGATTTTGGGCAGGTCTTTGTTTTGTGACCGATAATACAGGAGCAGTAGGCCGAGCGATCCGAAGAGCAGATGCGGAATCCAGGGACTCAACCAAGCGGGCAGATGCGAGCCTTTACCAAGGTTTAGGCAGAGGTTATTGAGAAACAGAATGCCAAAGAAAATGAAGATGGAGCCTGCGATCCCACCGACTGCTCCACGCCGGGAATAGGCGATCCCCAGCGGTGCTGCGACGAGCACTAGCGCAAAACTCTGCCATGGCAGCGCGAAGCGCTGATGATAGTGCGTGCGGAAGGGAGCGAGCTTTTCTGACGAGTCTTTGGGGTGGGCTTTCAGATACGAAACGATTTCCGGCACTCCCATGAAGTCCGGCTGGAGCGCGTAACTCACCATGCTCCAGGGCGTCTCCTCGTATTTGCGCACGTCGATGAAACTGCGACCGTTCTCAGTGATTGGGAAAGGCTTCACGCTGTCGCCAGTGCCGTCTTTGTAGAGCACTTCTTTGCCATCATAAAAACGCCAGACACCACTGGGCCACCACATGGCGGAGTCAGCATGGATGACTCGCGTGAGCTGACCTTGAGCATCCTGCTCACGCACCTGCACTCCACGCAGACGCCCGTCACGCAGGGAGAAAGGAAACGATGAAACGAACCACACGCGCTGGGTGAGTGGGTCGCGATACATAACTGCGGACTGCATGATGGAATCACGCTGCTTACCGACGAGGCCGCGCATGATGGCTTTCTTGTTACCCTCAGCGCGCGGTGCCCAGTAGTAATTGGCGGCGAAGCTCATGGTGGCCACGGCTGCGGCCACGATGAAGATGGGCTGAAGGATCTGCACCACACTGCGACCCGCACCGAGCATGGCGACGACTTCATTAGCTCGGGACATCCGGGTCAGAGTGTAGAGCACGGCCAGCAGCAGCGCTGGGGGCATGACCGACACGAAGATGAAGGGCAAGACACCGAAATAAAACAAGAAGACTCGACCGATCGAAGCGCCTGCCTCTTGGAAATCCTTTAAGTTATCCAGCAGATCCATGATCAGCCACAGGGAGGTGAAGGCGATGAAGCAGAAGACCAAAGGCGCAAGAAAGGTGCGCAGTGTGTAGCGGCACAGCGTGTTACTACGCTGATAGTATTGAAGCAGTACCGGCACGCAGAGTGTGGCTACGACTAGCAATAAAAGTTTCAGCCAGTAGGCGGCAAATGCCACAGGCTCACCCATCTCAGTCATCTGCATGGCACCGAGCTGGCTGGCGATGTCATCATTCAACGCCCAACCGGCAACAGAGAAGGCTGCGCCCCAGGTTGGCAGGATGAGCTTGCGCACATTTCCCCACTGACGCAGCAGGATGAAAACATACACGGCACCACCGACGAGCATCCACATGTTGAGATAGGGTAGCAGCACGGAAACTGTTTTTAAAACAGGCCCCGCAGGTGCCACTCCCTGCTCGGCGATGAGCTGTCCATCACGAACCTCATAGCCGACGACCTCAGCCGGATTTTCTAAATGCCGCCCCTGAGTGACCGCTAGCAGCATCGTGATCAGCGCCAGCGCAAATGCCGACCTACCGGCATACGGCAGCGCACGCACGCGTTCCATGAGAGCGCGTAGCTTGGGCATGATGTGCTGCAGCCAGGTCATGGGAGGTCAATAGCTCCGAGCAAAGACAACACGCCGAGTGCTCGGCGCACCTGTGATGAAGCACTTGCCCTCCTCGGCGTATTCATCACCCATCGGGATGCAGCGAATGGTGACCTTCATGTCCTTGGCAATCTGGTCCTCATCCTCATTGCTGCCCGCCCAGTGCATGAGCGCAAAACCGCTGTGGGCACCGTCGGCAAAGAAGGCTTTGAACTCATCCAGCGTGTCCATCTTCTTCATATTCGAGTCACGCAGTTCTGTGGCGCGAGTGAGTAGCGCATCCTGGATCTCCTGAAGCATCTCGGTGACGTTGCGAATGAAGTCTTCTTTTGGCAGGAACTCTTTGGCTTTCGGTCCCTGATCACGGCGGCAAACAGCGACGCTACGGCTCGTGATGTCGCGCGGACCGATCTCAAGACGCAGTGGCACGCCTTTCTTGATCCACTCCCAGCTCTTGGCTCCGCCTTGGAGATCGCGCTTGTCCACATGCACACGCAGCGCCTCACCACCAAAGGTCTGTGAGCGCAGCGTCTTGGCCAGCGCTTCACAGGCGTCGATGACTTCCTGCCGTGTGTCAGGCTTCGGCGTGATGGGCAAAATAACAATTTGGTTAGGTGCCACACGCGGCGGCAGGATGATGCCATCATCATCCCCATGAGCCATGATCAGTGTGCCGATCAGGCGTGTGCTCACTCCCCAGCTCGTGGTGTGGACCAGTTGCTTGGTGTTATCACGACCCAGAAATTGAATGTTCGCCGCCTTGGCAAAGTTTTGCCCGAGATAATGCGACGTGCCGGCTTGGATGGCTTTACGATCCTGCACCATGGCCTCGACTGTGAAGGTGCTCACCGCACCGGGGAAGCGCTCGTTCTCTGTCTTCTCACCAGGGATCACGGGGATAGCGAGGTGATTGCGCAGGAAGTCCGTATAGACGCGATGCATCAGCTTCGTCTCCTCGATCGCTTCTTCCGCCGTTTCATGCGCGGTGTGACCTTCCTGCCAGAGGAACTCAGAGGTGCGCAAAAACAAACGCGGACGCATCTCCCAGCGCATCACATTCGCCCACTGATTAATCAGCAGTGGCAGATCGCGATAGCTCTGCACCCAGCGGGCAAAAGCCGCACCGATGATGGTTTCTGAAGTCGGTCGGATAACAAAAGGCTCTTCCAGCTTGCCTGATGGGATCATCTTTGTCGTGCCATCTGGCTGCTTCTGCGCCTCCAGACGGTGATGGGTGACCACCGCACACTCAGTGGCGAATCCTTCCGCGTGCTCAGCTTCCTTTTCCAAATAGCTAAGCGGAATCAGCAGTGGAAAGTAGGCATTGACGTGGCCCGTCTCTTTAAATTTAGCATCGAGCTGCTTCTGGATGTTTTCCCAGATGCCGTAGCCCCAGGGTTTGATGACCATGCAGCCACGCACCTCGGAATTTTCAGCGAGATCAGCGGCGCGGACGACTTGCTGATACCACTCTGGGAAGTCTTTGTCACGGGTAGGGGAAATGGCGGAAGCTTGGCTCATGGGGCCGCCATAGTAGGGCCATTCGGCACTCGGTCAAATGCCCACCTCCAAGCGGCCATGGAGCTACGGCAGCATCTGAGTAGCCTGTCGGCATTGATAGAGCCATTAAACGCAAAAGCGGCGTGGTTTGCACCACGCCGCTGAGATTTAAAATATCCTGTCATGCCGGACTGGCCGTGGAGATTATTCCACGCCTTTCCAGGCTCCGAAGCTGGCACCGGACTCGATCCATTTTTTGATCAGGGCCTGATCAGCGGCTGGCACACGGTCGCCTTTGCCTTCGGGTGGCATAGCCAGTTCATCGGTGTCAGGGAGCGCCATGGACTTGAGCATCCAGCTCGCGTCAGGCTTACCGGCGACGACGTTTTCATCTGGGTACTCTTTACCGCCTTTCATGATGGTCGCAGCGCTGTCGAGGCGGAGTCCGCCTTTGGGCTTCTTGATCTTGCCGTTGTCTTCGTGCTCTTTTTCATGGCACTTGAAGCAACTGGTTTTGAGGATGGGCAGGATCTGCTTTTCGAAATCCACAGCACCGTCCTGAGCGGAAACGGTGTTGACGGCGAAAGCTGCGGCTACGGCGGCGATGATGAGTTTGGTATTCATGGGGTGGGTGCGGAATGGTGTTCGCTCCGCCTGAATTGGTCAAGCACGAGGAAGCTCGATTTCAATCATCAGCCCATGAGGCTCGCGGTTGCGCGCAGTGACCGTGCCGCCGCAGGTGTCGATGCAGGTTTTGACAATGGCGAGTCCGAGCCCAGTGCCACCGGTCTGGCGGTCGCGGCTGGTATCCACACGATAAAAGGGATCAAACAGACGCGGCAGGCTGTCTTCTGGCACGCCCTGTCCTTGGTCGGCGATGGTGAGGATCACGCTCTCTCCTCGGCGCGTGGCGCTGACTTCGATGTCACTCTCTGGCGCATGAAGGCGGGCATTGCGAAGGACGTTGCTGACGGCGCGGCGCAGCAGATCAGGCACGGCGCGTACGATGAGATCGCGTGGCAGATTGAGGCGTAAGTGCTGCGCAGGGATAGCCTCTGTGCCAGCGACTTCATCGACGAGTGCGAGCAGCACGACATCTTCCGGAGGCTTCGCAACTTGGCCGAGAGACGACTTTGAAAAGGAGAGTAGCTCATTCACGAGTAGCGAGATTTGACGCAGCTCCTCACGCACATCAGCAAGGCGGATAGCATCGCTGTCAGTGAGTTTATCTTCGAGAATGCCGAGACTCATCTCCATACGGGCGATGGGGCTGCAAAGCTCATGCGCGATGTCCCCAAGGAAGCGCTTTTGACCGCGCACGATACCATCGATTTGCACCGCCATGCTATTGACGGCGTGAGCAAGCCTGCCGAGTTCGTCACTGCGATTCTCTGGCACTCGGACATTGAACTGGCCCTTCGCGATCTGCTCAGTGGCCTGCATATTCGCGCGGATACTGCCGGTGATATTGCTGACAAAGGGCAGCCAGAGAAGAGCGGATACAGCCATGGCTCCGAAGAGTCCGAGTAGCCAAGGTGTCGCATCAAAGAACAAGCCGCCGCCCGTGATCCGATCCGTGACGATCACAAAAATGAGTGGCCCCTCACGCCGATTCCAGCTTGGTAGTATAGGCAGCCGAATGCCGGTGTAATAAACCGGCGGAGTGCCCACCGGCAGCATAAAAGTGCCGAGTTTCACCGGCATAGACGAATTGAGTTCAGCGAAACGCGGTTCATCATCAGGCCCGCGTGGGGGGCCGCGACCTGACGGAAAATCGTCACCAAAGATCAACGCTTCAAATTCTTCATGTGGCAGAGGAGGCCGCAGTGGGGGGCGCTTACCATCCGCGTTGTCCCCACGCGCTGGTCGCCGATTCAGTTCGGGAAACATGTCCGCGAGCAGGCGCTCCATCGGCTCAGGCATCTCCACTTTCATCCCGGCGATGTGACGACTCGGCACCGAGATGAGTGCCGCCTGCACACCATTCTTTTGACCAAAGTCTTTCAGCACGCGATCCCAATCCGCCCGCTTCGAGGTATTGAGTGTGGCATGAATCTCACGCCCGATCGATTGCAGCCGATCCCCCACGATGCCGCCAAGCGCTCCCTGCATCCCCTCACGAAACTGCCACTGCAACACGATCCAAAAACCGCCGCCCAGCACGACCACATTCACCAACAGCCAGAAGAGGATGCGGGCGTAAAGATTAAAAAAGCGGCGTGGCATAGCGGAGCGTGAGTGAGCTGTGAAGCCTACTCGCCTGACTTTCCTCATGCGTCAAAGAACTCTGAGAGTTCGGGAGCGGCGAATGAGCCTCTACGACCGTGCTAAGCAATCATACACAAACTGGTTTATCTGAGGTGGGCGCTATTAACGTAAGAGAAGAATCCGATCACGTTTTTGCAGGTTGATTCGTCCGTCTAAAATGGCCACGACTATCGCAGTCTCACCATCTATTCGATAGTAGAGGATGGATTTGAAGCGCTTTGAGTTCGCGTGGTAGTAGCCGCGAATGACCCTGTGAATTCCTGCGGTGGTTTCGAGTTCGTAAAGATCTTCGAGAATGCATTCTCGAAAGTAACGCCCGAGTCCTTTCTGCTGCCGCTCATAGAAGTGATAGGCCTCGGCGATGTCTTCTTTGGCCGCCTGGATGACATCCACGATCATGGTAGCTCTTCACGCAGTTCTTTGGCAAACTGGTCGAGACTGATCACTTTGGTTTCACCAGACGCCAGCATCTGCTCTCGTTCGGCGATGACGTCGAAATGCCTTTCTTGTGGCTCGATGTCCAACGTCAGATTGCTTTTGAGCCAGTCAAACAAACGCCATTTCTGATCGGCATTGAGTGTTTCCAGCGGGAGTTCAATCGGAGGATTGGCGGTCAGCGTCATGCCGAGAGGATATCCGGAGAAGTCAGACTTTCAAACCGCAATCACTCCTGCAAAAACACAAACACGCCGGTCTTGTTGCCAACGACCACGTCGAGTTTGCCGTCTTTGTTCACGTCGCCTGGAGTGACTTCGGTGCCGACACCGCTAGCATCGTCGATGAGATGCGGGATGAAGTCAGCACCACCTTTGTCGTCGCGCTTGATCTCCCACCAGTAGAGGACGGGGGCAGCATTGGGTTCGTCGTCCTTCAGCGGACCGTGGGCCCAGCGGCGCTTGCCGGTGACGACGTCGAGCACGCCGTCACCATTCATGTCAGCGAGCTGCATGGCGTGGAGCTGGCTGAATTTAACTCCCTGTTTGTTATCCTCTGGCGTGGCTCCCATCAGCTTGTGCGCAGTGAAGGTGCCATCCTTGCCCTGCTCATACCAGCCGAAGCCGTAGCCGTGGGCGTCGTAGCTGGTGATCACATCGTTGCGCTTATCACCATTCACATCATAGACGAGGATGAAGCTGCCGCCGCGCGCGCCTTCTGGTGCAAAAGGGGCAGGATGGAAAACCCAGTCGCTGTCTTTGCTCATGTCCGCTGGCTGCTCGCGCCAGCCTTCTTTGTCGAGGATATCTGCGCGTCCGTCGCCATTCACATCGCCGAAACCGTAGCCGTGGGTGTATTTGAAGTACTTCTTGTCATTCTCTGGCGACTTCGGGGAAATGGGGCGGAAGCGGGCTTTGCCGAAGGGATTCTTCCAGTCGATCTCGGCATAGCCGAGCTGGCCGCCAGTGTGGCAGATGAGCTCAGGTTTACCGTCGCCATTCATGTCACCCAGTGTTGGTGATTCGTTGTCGGTCACATCGAAGATACTGTGGCGCGTCCAGTCGCCACCTTTGCCCTGTGGGTTTTCATAGACCCAGGTTTCTTTGCCCGGCCAGGAGAAGGCCAGGATGTCTGCCCAGCCATCCGCATTGAAATCATAGGTATAGGTCAGAAAGAAGTCGCTGTAGCCCTTGGCCGGATCATAGGGTTCTTTTTCGAACTTCGGGGCAAAGCTGATGCGCTCTGTGAACTCGGGCCCCTGCCAGATGAAGCGGCCGGAGCAGATGTCATTGTCGCCATCATGATCGAAGTCGGAGTTGAATTCGTTATGACCGATCTTGGTGGACATTGCGCCAACGTAGTTGTTGAACATCAACACAATCTGGCCGCCATCATCGTGAACGAGCTGCTGGCATTCAGCATATTGGGC
>JBEBGU010000177.1:0-7374 GCA_040081325.1 Prosthecobacter sp. | reverse complement strand
CCCCGGAGCCAAGTCAGCCCTCTGGTCCTTCAACCACGACCTCGGCGACTGGGAAGTCATCGGCCCGATGACGGTATCGGAAGATGGGAACTTCGTGACGACGGATGCCGGGGTGGGTGTGCAGCAACCAGGGTGGCATGGAACCTTGCCAGGAAGGCAGTTAAACTTAAGATTAATTAAACGAGAACGAGACACATATAACCCCTGTAGCTCTACAACACACAAACGGTTATTAGCTCCCCTGTCTCCCGAACTTCAACAGGAGCTAGTTAATCGAAACGTGCGCCAACAATCCCTAGGGGATGATGGTTTTGGTCTGTTTGCCTATGATAACTATCAGCTTACTGCCAAGTTGCCAGCAAACCTACAGCCTGAGCAAGTGCTTCAGATGATGGCCAAGGATCTAAATGGCACAATCGGGAATGCACAGTTCGACAAAATCAACGAGTTCTCCACTAACAGTGCCCCCAAGGTCGGTGACATATACAACATCGATATTGTAGGTCCAGTGGATGGGAAAGTGGTTCTTAGCCGACTTGAGCCGAACTATTTTGTATTTACGACTGTTGCGGATCAAGCAGGCAATCATCCTGAGAGCGGATCACGTGAATTTGGCTTTCAGAGAAACGATGACGGCACCGTTACTTTTTACACCCGTGGGGCATCGAGGAACACCGATCTTGGAGCTTTATCGTGGGGTCCATTCGGGGCAGCACAAGTGCTCACTGCGGGAACCTTTCAAAGCCTTGGTTGGATGGCGCTCATGGAGGGATTGAAAAATCAATTGGCCGCTAGTGATGCCAGAAACATCAAGGTTGACGATCCAACGATTTTCCTCAATTCAGATCCATCAAATTGCACAAATATCACGCCCATGCGTTCGGCGTTGTTCGCAGCAAATATTGCCAATGCTGCGGGGGCCAACACCGATGAGACTCCCAGCATGGTCTATTACAGACTGGATTACATTCGCACGATTGGTAACGGAGAAGGCTTCTCGACGTTACGTGGGCAGGCCAGAAATGGTGGAACCGCGAGGCTGGTATTGCCTGCCAATGTCAGCTATCAAATTACATCGTTCGATCCAGCAACGGGAAGAATTGGCATAGCTCGTGGTGCATCGACACAAGAAACAGTAGCAAGCGATATTTTCCTCTCTGTGGTCCAGTTTGAAGTTGCAGATAGAGATGGCGATGGATTGACTGATGTTGCAGAGTTTATACTAGCTACTAACGAAGCCAACCCCGACACTGACGGCGATGGCATCAGCGACGGGGCGGAGGTCCAGCAAGGCTCCAATCCCCTGAATGGCTTCATCGCCACCACCGGCATCATCGCCTCCGTTCCGACCGCGGCTCCTGCCACAGACATCTATGCCCTGAACAACGTGGCAGTCACAGCCAACGGGGCTGCTGGCATCAGCGTGTTCAACGTGCTCAGCGGCTTGAACCCCACACGCATCGCGGATGTGGACACACCGGGCTTGGCCATGTGCGTGGCGAGCAACGGGAACTTTGTAGCCGTTGCCGATTATCTCAGTGGGCTGGCGATCGTGGACATCTCCGATCCGGCAGCCGTGAGACTCAGTGCTCAGGTCAACCTTGGCGCAGCCGTGCAGTCGGTGACAGTGAATGGCGGTCTGGCCATCGCGGGCACAACCACAGGACAGATCGTGACGGTGGATTTGGCGACAGCGACCGTCCTTGGGCGAGTGAATCTTCCTGCTGGAGCGGTGATCCAGGATCTCACGGTGTGGCGGGACACTCTTTACGCTCTGCAAGTGGGCAAGCTGACAGCGCTGGATGTGAACACCCTTGCCATACAAGGCTCACTGACTCTCAGCGGCAGCATGGGGGCGGGTCAGCGCCGCTGGCGCTTGTTTGCGGGTGAAGGCACACTCTATGCCACCCATACGAGCGGCTTTAACATCGTGGATACAGGTACGAATCCCAATGCTCCCACCCTGGTTCAAAACTTCAACACGGCGCAATTCGGCTGGAAACAAATCGTGGCCAATGGCTCAGGTCTTGGCCTCGCGGCCACCAGTCCCAACTCCACCAACGACGGCCCGCATAACATCGACCTCTACACCCTTGGGGCCGAGGGGCGCACCCCGGCCTTTGGCACCACCTTTGAGACGCCGGGGCTGGCCGCAGCGCTATCCATTTACAACGGTCTGGCCTATGTGGCTGACAGCGAATCGGGTCTGCAAGTCATCAGCTATCTGCCTTATGACAGCCAGGGTCAGGCTCCCACCATCAGCATCAAGTCGAACTTCACGTTGAATGCCGCAGACAAAACTGGGACGGCGGAGGAAGGCAAACTGATGCGGCTATCCGCCACCGTCACGGATGACGTGCAGGTGCGGAATGTGGAGTTTTATGTCGATGGGCAACTGCTCATCACGGATGGGAACTATCCCTTCGAACATCGCTTTGCCACACCGGCGATCAGTGCCGGCAATCCCAACTTCAAAGTGAAGGCCAAGGCCACCGACACCGGCGGCAACGTGGCCTGGACGGATGAATTCACGATCACTCTCGTGCCGGATGCCACGCCGCCTCAGGTGCTGACGGTGAGCCCTGGTAACAACGCCATCACCGGTGCGCTGACCAGTCTCTACGCCAGCTTCAGTGAGCCCATGAATGCTGATACGTTGGCGACTGGATTCAAGCTCACCGAGGCCGGGCCTGACAAGTCGCTGGGGACCGCAGATGATGTCTTGAGCACAGGTGAAATTAGTTACCGCGAGAACATCCGCACCGCCTTCATGACCTTTGCCAGCCCCGGTTTGCAGCCAGGGAGCTATCGCATCACCCTCCAGGCACCGGCGGCGGATGGCGCTGGCAATGCCATCGCCACGCCCTTCCTGAGCAGCTTCCGCGTCTATAACGCCTCTCTCGACACCGATGGCGACGGCATCCCCGATGAGTACGAAGCCCTGCTCGGATTGAACCCCACCAAGGCCGACACCAACAACAACGGCATCCTCGACGGCAACGAAGACTTTGATAACGACGGACTCAAGAACTCTGCCGAGTTCTATTTGATGACCAATCCCATCATCGCAGACACCAATGGCAACGGTATTTTGGATGGCAATGAGGACAGCGATCTCGACGGACTCAAAGACGGGCTAGAGGCGCAGTACGGCACCAATGCCCTGTTGGTGGACTCCGACGGCGACGGCTTCGATGACGCCACTGAAATCGCCGAAGGCAGTGATCCGAATGTGGGAGGCAATCAGCGGCCACTGACCCGCGTGCGTAGTTCCATGGTTTCCTTGCTCAACGCGGCACCAGAGCCAACGCCTGCCAACCTGGCAACCACGGCTGCGAGTGCCACGATCACTTATCTGAACTCCACCACCGAACCCTTGCCCGGCAACTTAGCCAATGCGGCTGCGAGCAAGGCCGTGTCCTACCTCAACGCCGCCACTGAGCCGCTGCCGCCAGCCTTGGACAATGCCGCTGCAAGCAAGGCGGTGTCCTATCTCAACGCTGCTACCGAGCCACTACCCGCCAGCCGAGACGCGCAGTCCGGTCAGGTCAGCTACCGCAACAATCCCTGAGTCCACCGATCCATCCGCCGTCAACAACCCTCCATCCACGCCCGCTGCTTATGAACACGAACACCCACCATTGCTGGCTACTTCTTCTGGCCTGTTTCAACCTGACGCAGGCTTTCTCCCAAAACACCGACCTGCCCTACAGCAGCGGCTCCACAGGTGCTGACGGGCCACTGACCTTCGCGAGGCTCTTTTCCCAAACCCGCTACTATCATGCCATGGCCTATGATGCTGCAAGGCAGCAAACCGTGCTATTTAGTGGAGGAGGTGGAGGCTACACTAACGATACCTGGGTGTGGGATGGGGTGAATTGGACGCAAAAGACTCCCGCAACTATTCCTCCTGGTCGGCGTGACGCGGCAATGGCCTATGACAGTATCCGTCAGAAGGTGGTGATGTTTGGGGGCTACAATGGAAGCTATCTGAACGATACCTGGGAATGGGATGGCGTGAACTGGACGCAAATCACTCCAGCCAGCTCACCTTCATTAAGGGACAATCATGCCATGGTCTATGATGAAGCACGGCAGCGGGTATTGATGTTCGGCGGGTATTCGGGCGGCTATAAAAATGACACCTGGGAGTGGGATGGCACTAACTGGACACAGAAAAGCCCGGCCACCAGTCCATCTCAAAGAGATCAACATGCAATGGCCTATGATGCGGCTCGGCAGAAAGTGATCTTATTTGGAGGTGTTAACGGAGCCAATGAAACTTGGGAATGGAATGGCACTAACTGGGCACAACTCTCACCTGCATCTGTGCCCGCGCAAAATTACAATCATGCCATGGCATATGATGCTGTTCGACAGCGGATCGTCATGTTTGGAGGATCTTACAACCAGACTAACATCACCTGGGAATGGAATGGCACCAATTGGACACAGCGTGCTCCTGCGACTGTGCCTGGCGCTAGATATTATCACGCCATGGTCTTTGATGCCGTTCGGCAGAAGATTGTGATGACCGGGGGGTATGTGAACTCGGTTGGTTACAGCCAAGAAACCTGGGAATGGAACGGCACTGACTGGTCGCTTCTGGCTGGTCCGACCAGGACCTTTGACATGACTGGGCGTGCCAATGGCATCTGGAACTTCACCACCATCGAGATTCCGACTGGCATGACGATCAACTTCAAGAAGAACGCAGCAAATACACCTGTCACTTGGCTGGCGACGGAGAATGTGGACATTCAGGGAACGCTCAACGTTTCTGGCAACTCTTATACAAGCTCAAACACACCTGGCAATGAAGCCAAGGGCGGTCCGGGTGGCTACGATGGCGGACTTGGCGGCACCAACTACCAGGTCGCAGGTTCATACAACGGTGGCCCTGGCTCGGGACCTGGAGGCGGTCTGGGAGGGATTGACCGCTGGGGTGATGGTGTTGGGGGAACTTTCACCGGCAATTCCTACCTGATTCCACTGGTCGGAGGCTCGGGAGGTGGCGGCAGCGCATCAAGACCAAGCTCCAATGGCTTGAATGCAGGAGCAGGAGGCGGTGCCATCTTGATTGCTTCCTCCCGTGACATAAATGTGTCTGGAGCAATTCAGGCAGAAGGCGGCGACAATACAGCGACCACAGACAGTGGTTCTCCGCCAGTAGGCAGAGATACAACCTTAGCTAGTGGTTCTGGTTCAGGTGGTGCCATCAGGCTTGTAGCCGACAGAGTTTTGGGAAGCGGTCAACTTTTGGTTGACCGTGGAAACAACAGTTGGGGAGGGGTGTCTACAGCTACGAACGGCAAAATCCGCATCGAAGGCTACTTCCGTGGAATCCTGAACACCGCCTCTAGCATCACCTCTGGCACCGCCACAGCCTCCGTGCCGCTGGCCGTGACAGTCCCACCCGCAGGCACGTCCCCAGGGCTGACGATCACCCATGTCGCAGGCACCGCCGTCGCCCAGCCACCGACGGGAAGCCTGAGCAGCCCAGACGTGATTTTTAGCTCCACAGGCACCGTGAACATCACTGTCACCGCTGCCAACATCCCTGATGGCACGCCCGTGACCTGCCGCGTGACCAGCGGCAGCCAGATCATCAACCTGCCCACCACAGGGACTGTCCCTCTAGCTGGCGGCACCTGCACCTTCAGCACCACCGTTCAAGCGGGCGTCGGCACCATCCAAGCCTTCTGCAACTTCACCACGGGGCCGTGAGGGGGCGGAGGGTTGAGAGTCCAAGGAGCACGACAGGCCACACATCTTACCTATGTCACCCTGCGTGCTCGACGATAGTCACCTTGTTCCGATTGTGAAAATCATCCGGTAAAGAGGAACCCGGATAGGTGCTCGCAAGCAACATCTTGAATTGGTCGAAGGTATCGAAAGCAAATTTTCCCAAGTTGACTCCCGTTGCATGTGGATCAATGACGAACGTATGCACATGGAAACATGGCTCATGGTTTCGGTCCAATGGAATTGGGTTCACGCCGTCTGAGCCAAAAAACCATTGCTCGTCAGGACTGGCAAAACGGAATTGAACCAGGGTATTAGCCGGAATAAATTTCAACTCTTGCTCCGCGAGATCTTGGATCATTTTCGTCGCTTCCTGCGGCAGGGTATGGTTAACAGGCGCGAAAACGTCAATGGAGATAAAGGGCATGGTCGGTATTTTCTTGAGAAAGTGGCAACCTTTTAAAACAATGTCAATTCACTGCCAGGAAATCGCCGCCGATCCCGCGCGTCGCACCCGCCTCGGCGGCGGGTAAGGAGCGCTTGGCAAGGCTTGAATCAGGCTTTCCATGCAGATACCCGACTCCCGGGCACCGAGGATGGGTGGCAACGTGATCGGACAGCATGGCCTGGAAAAACCAAGTGTCGGCAAACACGGCGGTCATGGCTTGTTCTTTCTCTCTGTACTCCACGAAGGGAGGGAGAGAAAAGATGTCGAGCAAGAGCATAAGCAAGAACCCAAAATCGGGTATTTCAAAAGGCTGCTAACATCCTGTGGAGATCACAGCTAGTTTGGCGTTCCCCAAGGAGTCCGCCAAGAGACTCCGCTGTCTCGCCGCATCTTTGCGTTGATCAGCCACGGTGGCGCGACATAGCTGCGAGCCGCCGACATGTCCCCCGCTGAACGCATCACTCATCTCCGCCACGCTTTTCCTGAGGAAGGGATGTTTCGTGACAAGGAATGGGTGCTGTCTCCCGAGGCCTTTGCTTTGGATGCTGACACCGTGGCGCTGATCGAGTCACTTGGACCTGCGTTGCGCGATTTTCAACGAGCCTGCAATCGCCTCTACTTCGAGAGTCTGGAGAAGCCGGAGATCGGCTGGGTGGCGCGGCTGCTCGATCAGGGCAAGCCGGAGCGCATCATCGCTCTGAGCCGCCATGAGCGCTGGCGCGATGATCTGCCGAGCGTGCTGCGACCCGACCTCGTGCTCACCGAAGATGGTGTGTGCATTTCGGAGTTGGACTCCCTGCCCGGCGGCATCGGACTAACCGGCTGGTTGAATGAAACCTACGCCGCCATGGGCCAAAGCGTGATCGGTGGTGCGGATGGCATGATCGATGGATTCGCCGCCGCCTTCCCTCACGAAGACATCCTCATCTCGCGCGAGTCGGGCGATTACCAACCCGAGATGGAATGGCTGATCGGCAGGCTCAACGCTCGCTCAGGCGGTCTGCCGCGCAGCGTGATGAATCCGTGGAATCTCACGCCGCATGAGTTGATCGGCTCCAGCATCTACCGCTTCTTTGAACTCTTCGATCTGGCGAACGTCGATCTCGCTGATGAGATGCTCAAACTCGCGCAGGAGGGCGACATCACCTGCTCCCCGCCGCTCACAGCGTTCCTCGAAGAAA